>JAPOSK010000453.1 GCA_026709725.1 Paracoccaceae bacterium
GAATGCCTCAGAGGAACTGCTGTCGATAACTGATCCCGGTGAAGCCAACCGGGATGAGCAAAACCGGTTTGACCGGATCAGTGTTCATGTATCCAATGCATTCGCCTGGCTCTTTCCCATTCTGATGGTTGCCATCTGCATGCAGGTTGTCCTGCGGTCACTCGGCCATAACCAGGCATGGCTTGATGATCTGCAGTGGTGGCTCTACGGTTCAGCATCCCTGATTGCCATTGGCTATGCCGTGACGACGGACAGGCATGTTCGTGTTGACATCTTCCAGGAACACTTTCCGGCAGACAAGAAGAATCAGTATGAGATTTTTGCCCTGGTCTGGCTTCTCCTGCCTTTCGTTATCCTGACCTGGGACGTCACGGTTCCCTATGCGATTCAATCCGTCATGAGTGATGAGGGATCCGACAGTCCGAACGGTCTGCACAATCTCTGGATCCTCAAGGTCTTCATGAATCTTGCGTTCCTCTTCATCGGTTTTGCTGTTTGGTCTGCCTATGTCCGGTTCCTGGCGCAATTGGTCAGGCCGGCATTGTGGCGCCAGGCCCTCTATGCGTTCCCTTCCACCATTTTCATGGTCAACCTGGTGATTTACTATGGAATCTGGTGGTACTACCGCCTGACAGTGCCGTCCGAAGTCACCAATCGCGAGATCTCAAGGCTGCCCCTTTTCGAGACTTTTGCGATTGGTCCGGAGGAAATGAAGTATACGGTTCTCTTTGCCATCATCGGCACCGTTATCCTCATTGGCGGCTTGTGGCTCATGGACCGCAGGAATGAGGTGGAAACCTAGATCATGTTTATCCTCGAGCTCATCGGTCACATCCTGACCCTCAACGAACTGGCAGTCCTGGGGATTTTCCTCGGTTTTGTCTTCCTTCTCTTTCGCGGCGTTCCCGTTGCATACGCCCTGGTCGGGATCAGCCTGATCTTCGCGCTGATCGCGGAAATCTTCCTCGATCCCTTCCGTGCCAACTTCAGGGACATCATCGAGTTTGACCGGACAGGAATCGACTACCAGAAACTGCGGGCCCTGGCCGGTCGTCTTTTTGGGAACATTGTCAAGAATCCGGTCCTCGTCGCTCTCCCGATGTTCATCTTCATGGGACTGATGCTCGACCAGTCCGGCGTTGCCCAGCGGATGATGCAATCCATGCAGAAGATCTTCGGCAGTTTGCGGGGCGGTCTTTCGCTCACGGTCCTGCTGATCGGAATCATCCTGGCAGCCTCAACCGGCGTTGTTGGCGCCTCGGTGACACTGTTGGGGGTCATGGCGCTTCCGGCCATGATGGCCCAGAATTACAACAAATCAATCGCCACGGGCACGATTGCCAGTGCAGGCACTCTCGGAATCCTGATTCCGCCATCGATCATGCTGGTGATCATGTCCGACCAGCTTGCGATCTCACTTGGCGATCTTTTCATGGGCGCCCTCTTTCCGGGCCTCCTCCTCGGCGCCCTCTACATCATCTTCATCATTGTCTATGGTCTGTTGAGGCCGAGTGCCATGCCGACACCGGGGAGGGCAGAGGATGTTGGCTGGGATGCGGTTCGCGAGGTCCTGCTGGCCGTCATTCCACCGCTCATGCTGATTCTTGTTGTCCTCGGATCAATCTTTGCCGGATTTGCGACACCGACCGAGGCATCAGGGCTCGGCGCCCTCGGAGCGACCCTGCTGGCAATCATGAATGGCAAGCTGGACATCAAGGTCCTCAAGGAGGTCAGTCGGTCAACCATGGTGACAACCGGCTACATTGTCGGGATTTTTCTGGCGGCGAATTTCTTCGCTTTTGTTCTCAGGCGGTATGGGGGTGATGAGATTGTCGAGAATCTGGTCCTCTCGGCCTTTGACAGTCCCTATATGACCGTGCTTTTCATCCTGTTCATCGTCTTCCTGCTTGGCTTCCTGCTTGACTGGATTGAAATCACGATCATCATCATGCCGCTGATGCTGCCGATCATTGTGGGGCTGGATCTCGACATTCCGGGCTTTGGCCAGGTTCGTGATCCCTCCGTGGTCTGGTTTGCAATCCTCGTTGCGGTAACCCTCCAGACCTCATTCCTCACACCGCCGGTCGGCTTTTCACTCTTCTACCTCAAGGGTGTGTGTCCGCCCGGAGTCTCCCTCAAACACATCTATCGCGGCATCATTCCCTTTGTCATTCTGCAGGTTATCGGTCTCATGATTGTGTTCTTCAATCCCGAACTGACCACCTGGCTGCCATCGGTGGCCTACGGCAACTGAGGAGTCCCGCTGCACCCGCTGCGATTCCGTGTCCATGGCGGGAGGGATCCATGCCCGAAGGCGTCCGTGATCGAGCGTCTCTCTTCGGGCGGGCCCGCCCCAGGACATCAGTTCTTCCGGTGCGCGCCGGGACGGCTCGCGCTGTCAGGTGACATCGTTTCAATGATCCTGCATCCTGATGAGGGCCGACCGGTGAGGTGCCGGTCTGCGGCCCGGAGCCCTGGCCGGCGTCCGAGAGCGGCAGCGGTGCCGGAGGTCGTCTTGTGCCAACCGTGATCACCGAAGATCGAAAACAGTCGATATGACCGCCGGGATCCGGGATCAGGTCACACTGGGGATTCTGTTGATGCTGCTGGCTGTCTTTGCTCTCAGCAGCATGGATGTGCTGATCAAGTCGCTTGCCGAGGACTACAATATCTGGCTTCTGGTCTGGACGCGCTATATCGGGCAGGCTCTGCTGGCCACGCTGATCATCCTGCCGCAGGGACGACGCGCGCTTGTGACGGCCAGCTTTCGATTGCAAGTCCTGCGCGCGGCATTCCTGTTTGCCGGTACAGCCTTCTTTTTCTTCGGTCTGGCCGCCATTGATCTTGCCGCGGCGACCGCCCTGTTGCAGATCAATCCGCTTTTTATCGTGCTTGGGTCATGCGTCTTTCTTGCAGAGCGTCTTGACCGGTATCTCATTTTCAGCGTTCTTTGCGGATTTGCCGGTGCAATGATCATCATCCGGCCCGGCAGTGATGTCTTCACTTCCGCAGCACTCCTGCCCATTGCGGCTGCGCTTGGGTTTGCCGGCTATTCGATCGTGACCCGTTACCTTGCCCGCACTGAAGACATCTGGACAAGTTTTTTCCATACCTCGATCATTGGCACCGTCTTTGCCAGTGCGGTGGTTCCTTTCAACTGGAGCCTTCCGGCCATTGAGGATCTGGGGTATTTTGTTGCGGCGGCCCTCTGTGGTTCAATCGGCCAGTTTCTCATCATCAGGGCCCTGTTTGCCGCCCGTGCCAGCCTGCTGGCACCATTCGGATATTCATCGCTGGTTTATGCGGCAGGTTATGGCATTCTGGTCTTTGATGAACATCCTGACATTTGGACAATGACGGGGGCTGCAATTATCGTTGGGACCGGTCTCCTTGTCTGGCGTCACCAGACTCTCCGGGAGGCGGGAGAACGGCGGGGTTCGGCATCACGCCCATGATCAGACGCTCGGACTACATCGTTGACCTGACCATCCGCAACTCCCTGTGGGTTTTGCAACGATTTCCCTATGAGCGCCGCATACCCCTTGCCGGACATCTCATGAAACATCTTGTTGCGCCCTTTACCGACATGCACCATCGTATAACCAGCAATATCGATCTTGCACTGCCGGAACTCACGAAGGAAGCCAGAAACCGGATTCGCACGCGTTGCCTCGACAATTTCGGCCGGCTTTTTTCCGAGTTCTACAGCTTTCCCGAATTCCATCGCCGAGCCGCCGGATTTTCTGTTATCGGGCCGGGGTGCGATGCGCTGTGCAGGGCCCGCAGGCGCGGCCAGCCTGTGATCCTGATCAGTGGCCACTTCGGGAATTTCCATGCCTGTCCGGCTGCCCTGCGCGCCCGCAGCGAACGTGTCGCTGTCATGTACCAGCACATGAAAAACCGACATTTTGATCGCCATTATGTCAAGGTCCTGGAAGACATTGGCGATCCGGCTTTTGCCCGCGGTCGACGCGGGACCATAGGATTTATCCGTCATCTCCGGAGCGGCGGCATCGTGGCGGCGCTCAATGATCAGCATGATGCCGCGGGCACGGTGCTCGACTTCATGGGTCTCCCCGCCAGAACAAACCTGGCACTGGCCAAGATTGCCATGGACCACGATGCGCTCATGCTCCCCTCCTACGGAATCCGCAAGGCCGATGGTCTGGAGTTCGATGTCCTCTTCGAGGCCCCCATTCCTCACACCGATCCCGAGTCAATGACCCAGGCTCTCAATGACAGCCTTGAGCGCCAGGTCCGGGCTCACCCCGAGCAATGGTACTGGGTCCATCGCCGATGGAAGAATGTCGCGTAATTCTGTCAGAATCTGCATCCCTCCAGACCCCTCACCTCTCCACCGGTGATTATGCACCTGGCTGCAAAGTCTTTTTGTTCACCATGAAGAATCGGTAACCTGGACTGAATTTTCCATTGGCGGGAGCTGGAACGGAATTGTTCTCAATGCCGACTCCTGCAGTATGCAGGGACACCAGCCAGGCGCGGACGGACACCCCTCACAGGGACGGGGACCGGTGGATCGATCGGACCTGACGCGATCACCCGCCCGCAGCCGGTGCCGACCCCTGCCCCCGGCCTGTGTGCAGGCCGACCTGCCGCAGCCTGCGCAGGAGGGTGGCCTTGATCTGCGGGTGTGTCAGGTTGCATCGGCGCGTTCATTCCGGATACAGCGGTGGGGGAGGAAGCGCCCTTGCCCCGATCGGGATGATGACCACCTTCCCGGCCTGTTCAATCCCGACCGCGCGACCGATGATCGGAGGCTGTCTGAAAACAGACGTCAACCGGGGATTGGAATCGACGAGTTGGTATCCGGTATCCCGAATTGCCGCATCATCAACGCAGCGTTTTCGCACGTACATTCGAATCGCAGTCGGCTCAATCCCGGAGCGCGGTGCATGGTCTGCCGGTTTTTCGATTGAGACGTGGAGGCCGAGGCCGCAAGGCATGAATCCGCTGAACTTGCTGAAATCAACCGGTTCAATGAAAGCACAACCCATGATGATCCTCTTGCTGAAGTGCTGCCTGAAACGTCGGCATCCGGGATCATCCATCCCGGTGCGTGTCATGAAGGGGGCTTTTGCCTTGCCTGCTTCCGTCCTGTGCATGTCGGGAATGTCCGGAAGAATGCACATTTCCGTTTTACCCGGGCAGGATCACCTGAACCCGAAATCGAATGTGAGGACTCCTCTGTGATGAACAGAGCATGCCGGGGCTGTTGGCACGGGGGTTCCATGAAAACAATCCGGTCATCCGGGTTCCTGAACCGGTGTGAGCGATTGGCAGTGGTCGGAATTATTTGGCCGGTACCAGCAGGCAGTGAATTTGCCGCCCTTCGTATTTGGGCTCGCCAGCGGTTCGACCATATTCAGCCATGTCCTCACAGACCCGGTGGAGCATGTCGACGCCAATCGATTTGTGGAGCATTTCGCGACCGCGAAAGCGAACGGTGATCTTGACATTGTCACCCTTGCCCAGAAAATCCTGCACTTTCCTGAGCTTGACTCCGTAGTCATGCTCACCTGTGCTTGGGCGAAACTTGATTTCCTTGGTGCTGCTGGGTTTGGGTTGCTTGGTCCCCTTCTGCCGCTCGTATTTGTACTTGCCATAGTCAAGGATTTTGCACACGGGGGGATCCGCCTTGGCGGAAATCTCGACGAGATCAAGACCGGCTTCGTATGCGAGCTCCATCCCCCTTTCCGGCGTTGTGACACCCAGATTGACGCCATCATGATTAATGAGTCGTATTGACGGAGCATCAATCTGTTCATTGGACCGGGGTCCCTCAGCCTGGGCCGGTCTCGCATTCGCTGGTCGTCTTTGTATCGCCACAATCCCTCTATCAAAAGAGCCATTGCACAACGATATAGCGATGAATGGTCGGGATTCAACATGAAATATCCCCGACTGACTGCAGCATCCGTGCCCACGGCGATGTCCCGGGGGATCTCAGGCGGTATCCGGGGGCCGGGCCCGGGCTGCCAGTCTGGAGACAGCCGCATCGACAGGCAGGACGTCAATGGTTTTGCTGCCCAGCGTCCGGAGGGAGACAGTGCCGTTCTCGACTTCCTTTTCGCCTACAGCCAGGATGTATGGCACCTTGGCCAGTGAGTGCATCCGCACCTTGTAGTTGATCTTTTCATTCCGCATGTCGCCTTCGGCCCGAATGCCGGCATCCCGCAGGCGTGCCAGGACTGTTTCCGCATAGGTGTCCGCCGTTGAAACAATCGTCGCGACAACTGCCTGTTTCGGGGCCAGCCACAGCGGCAGGCTGCCGGAATAGTTTTCAATCAATATGCCAATGAAACGTTCAAAACTGCCGAGGATCGCCCTGTGCAGGATGACAGGATGATGCCGCACCCCGTCCTGTCCCACATAGAGAGCACCGAGGCGGGCCGGCATGACAAAATCGACCTGCAGCGTACCGCATTGCCAATCCCGCCCAATGGCATCCGTCAGGACGAATTCGAGTTTGGGACCATAGAACGCTCCCTCGCCCGGATTGAGTTCATAGCTGCAGCCCGCGGCATTCGTGGCGGCCTCAAGGGCTTCTTCAGCCTTGTCCCAGACTGTATCGTCACCGGCACGAATGTCCGGTCGGTCAGAAAACTTGACCTTGAAAGAGGTGAAGCCAAGATCGGCATAGACTTCTGAAAGGAGTGCAATGAAGCGAGCCGTCTCCGCCTCAATCTGGGACTCTTCGCAAAAGATGTGCGCATCATCCTGGACAAACCCCCGGACCCGCAGGAGGCCGTGCAGGGCGCCTGACGGTTCATAACGGGTGCAGGAGCCGAATTCGGCAATCCGCATGGGCAGTTCACGATAGCTTGTCTGCCGGGCATTGAAGATCTGGACATGGCAGGGACAGTTCATTGGCTTGAGGGCGCTGATGCGGCCCTCGCTTGAAATTTTCTCGTCGACATTGACGAGATACATATGCTCATGAAACTTGTCCCAGTGACCTGACTGCTCCCAGAGGGTCCGGTCAACCACCAGCGGCGTATTGACTTCCCGGTAGCCGTTCGCCTTCTGCTTGCGGGCCATGTATGAGCGCAACTCGCTGTAGATTGTCCAGCCATCAGGGTGCCAGAAAGGCATGCCCGGCGCCTCTTCCTGGAAATGGAACAGGTCCATGGACTTGCCAAGGCGGCGATGATCCCGCTTTTGAGCCTCTTCGAGCATTTTGAGGTGCTGCTTGAGGTCATTCCGTCGCCGGAAACCGATTCCATAGATTCTTTGCAGCATCGGTCTGTCGGGATCCCCGCGCCAGAATGCGCCGGCGATCGATTGAAGCCTGAAACTGTCGCCCGGTAACTGACCGGTATTCTGGAGATGTGGCCCGCGGCAAAGATCCTGCCAGCGCCCGTGCCAGTACATGCGGATCGCTTCTCCGTCCGGTATCGCTTCCACGAGCTCGACCTTGTAGTTTTCACCCCGTTCACGATAGAACGCAATTGCCTTCCCGCGGCTCCAGATTTCAGAACGGACCGGATCGGCTGCGTTGATGATCTTCCGCATTCGTTTTTCGATGATTGCAAGATCATCGGGCGTGAAGGATTCCGCACGGTCAAAATCGTAATACCAGCCATTCTCAATGACCGGTCCAATCGTGACCCGGGTTTCAGGCCAGAGCTCCTGCACGGCCCGGGCCATGACATGTGCAAGATCATGACGGATCAGCTCAAGGGCAGCATGCTCGTCAGCCATGGTATTGATCGTGATGCCTGCATCCCCCTCAATCGGCCATCCCAGATCCCAATGGACGCCATTGACATGGGCTGAGATGGCTTTTTTGGCGAGTGATGGCGAAATACCGGCTGCCAGTTCCCGCGCTGTCACGCCGCACGGATGATCGCGGGATGATCCGTCAGGAAAGGTTATCGTAATGGTGGAGGGCATGGGAATCTCCTCGTTCTGGTGCCCACTCTGCACCCGGTTGTGGAGATGCGGCCTATGGCGGATTTCTGCCGCTGATGCAATCCATTGCTGCCGGTTCTGGCAATTTGCCCTCATGTGTTGCATTCGTGTTCGATGATCAGCGATACAATGTGCTGTGATACGAGGGGCAATTCCGCCGCGCATGATTCGCATTCACACCAACCGGAGGCAGGAGATGCCCGATCCACAATTCCTGATGCATGATGATCACAGGATTGCCTATCGCCAGCGTGGGGGCCTTATGCCCGGTCTTGTCTTCCTGCCCGGCCTCATGTCCGACATGGATGGCACCAAAGCCCTGTTCATCGACGAGGACTGCCGACGTTCGGGGCGCGCCTGTCTCCGGTTCGACTATTCCGGTCATGGTCTGTCCGATGGCACTTTCACCGATCGGACCATCCGCCACTGGATTGATGAGACGCGGCAGGTCATCATGCTTTGCGGCGCAGGAGACCCCCGGATTCTCATTGGCTCGTCAATGGGTGCATGGATTGCGCTCCATCTTGCGCGTGAACATCCCGAAGCCGTCGCCGGTCTTGTCCTCATCGCCGCCGCCCCGGACTTCACCACATCCCTCATGGACGACCTGACACCTGCGCAGGACCGTGATCTGCAAACCAGAGGTGTCTTCGCACTCACATCCGACTCGGGTGAAGATTCCATTCCCATCACGCAACGCCTGATCGATGACGGGGCGTCCGTTTCAGTCCTTGATCAGCCGCTCTCGCTTCCCATCCCCGTTCGGCTCCTGCATGGCGATCGCGATCGCGATGTCCCACTGGCGCATGCTCTTGCACTGCTTGCGCATGTGGACTGTGGAGATCTCTCACTCACAGTCATGAAAGGTGAGGGGCACAGGATGTCCTCGCCCCGTTGCCTGCAGGCCATTCGAAACGCGGTGCTGGACATTGCCAGTTCCAACCGGACCTCCTGATGCCATTCAAAGAACGAGTTCAACGATGATGAGCATGAGACCGAATACAGCCACGAGAAGGGCCGCAAGGTTGACGGGCAACAGTCGCAGCATGCTCTCCCGTGCTTCGGAATCCGTCATTCCTGATCGGCGAATGACAAAGAGTTTCCGGATCGAATACCCCACACCGGTCAACCCGGCCAGGGTCAGCACAACGCCCGCGAGACCCGGGATGCCCATGTTCATGCTGTGCTCCCCTTAATGAAGGATGCCGATCGTATCATACCAACTCCAGCAGACAGGGCCAGGTCTATTATCGCAACCCTTGCCATCCTATCCCCAGACTTATGACAGTTCAAAGAGTTATGAATTTCATTTCGAGTGCCCGGCCCCTTTTGCCGGCTCTGGTCATCGCTTCCATGGTGCTGATGCCGATTCTGTCCGTTGTTCTCCTTGCGTTTGACGGGGACGGGATCAGGACAGCCTCATTCCTCAATCCAGCCTTCTCGCGCTATCTGGCCAATACCCTGCTCCTTGTTCTTGGGGTGGCAATTCTTGCGGGTCTGACAGGGGTCTCTGCGGCCTGGGTTGTCGTCACCTATGATTTCCCCGGACGATCCATCATCGAGTATTTGCTTTTTTTGCCCCTGGCCGTCCCGGCCTATATCGGAGCCTATGCCCTTGTTGATTTTCTGGAGTTTGCCGGACCGGTGCAGACGGGACTGCGCAACCTCTTTGGCTGGACCTCGGCTCAGGACTACAGATTTCCCGAGATTCGCTCACTTGGGGGTGCCATGCTCGTCCTGGCCGCTGGTCTCTATCCCTATGTCTACCTCCTGACCCGCATATCGCTTCGTGCACAGTCGGCGGCATCCCTTGAAGTGGCCCGCACCCTCGGTGCCGGTCCCGTTCAGCGCACATTTCAGGTGGTCCTGCCCCTCTTGCGGCCCGACATCGCTGCCGGTCTCACGATTGTCATGATGGAGACCATCGCCGATTATGGAGTGGTTGACTATTTTGCGGTTCAGACCCTCACAACCCGGATCTACACAATCTGGTTCCAGGGGTATGATATTGCCGCTGCCTCTCAGGTCTGTGTTGCCATTCTTGTCTGCATCACCCTTGTTCTCTTCCTTGAGCGGCTCATGCGATCCCGTTCACGCTATTATCAAACCACTCTCCGGCCGCCGCAGAAGCGACACCGCCGTGTCCCGCCGATCATCGGTGTCTCACTGATGTTCCTGACCCTGATCCCGATTGTTATCGGGTTCATCCTGCCCTGTGGCGTGCTTCTGGTCCACGCGCTCAACGCACCCGGTCTTGGTTTTACGGCCAGTCTGCCCATGGCCGCACTGAATACGCTGATAACCGCCACCTCAGCCGCTGTCATTGCAGTTCTTGCCGCTCTCTGGCTCGTCAACGGGTCACGGCATCTGCCACGACGGCTGGCAAGCATTCTCCTGCCACTGACCAGCCTCGGTTATGCGGCACCCGGCATTGTCATCGGTATCGGAATTCTTGTTCCCCTGACCGTCATTGATCACACCCTTGCGGACATGATTGCGGCTCTCCTCGATATCGAGATCGGTCTGCTTCTCACCGGCACGGCCGGTGCGGTGGTTCTTGCCTACATCATCCGCTTCTTTGCGATCGCGCAGGGTGCCACCGATGCAGCGCTTGGGCGGGTTCCGCCTTCGATCAACCATGTCGCGCGGACCCTTGGCCGGTCAGCCCGGGGGACCTTCATGACAGTCCAGCTGCCCATGATCAAGGGATCACTCATGACCGCAACCCTGCTTATCTTCGTTGACTGTGTCAAGGAGCTCCCCGCAACTCTACTTCTTAAACCATTTAATTTTAACACATTGGCCACCCATGTTTATGAGCACGCTTCCCTGGAAAATCTCACCGCAGCCGCGCCAGCCGCGTTGCTGGTCACGCTTGTCGGCAGCTTCGGTGTCGTGATCATTGCCCGCAGCCATCTCACGGACAATCGAAAGTAGCCCGGCAATACATCCAGGCGGACCAATCACAACAACGCGTGCATCAGGACAACTGCCACAGTGCGCTCCGTGCGGGATGGGCGGACATGCATCCGATCCCCGTTGATCCCGCACGCCAATGCAGGTTGACCTGTTGCAGGAAATCCGGTCAGCCTTTGCCTTTGCTTCAAGTGCTGCTCTCGGCAGGGGCGGGCAACACCGTGGGGCAGGGTGATCGGGGATTGGTCACGACTGCCCGCCCGGCCCTTGATTCGGGACCCTTTGCCGGACTGCGCGTTCCGGGCCGCAAGTGACGGCCTCGGCGTTGCGGGAATGGATCTTGTCATGAGAACACACAATCTCCGGTTCAGTCGCTTGTGGAGTTGCCCGGACCAGGGGGACAGGCTCATGTCTCTTCCGGAAGAAAGAGCTTGCCCCGATTTTCAGGACCGCTCGGTTCCCAAAAGACGATCCCGCCCATGATGCTTCCAATGATGCCGCGCTGATCCAGTGCACCCATCAGAAAAGACGGATGAGACCGGAACCGCTCCACACATCAACACCCTGCAAACAGGACGCATGCGCCTGTCAGTCCTGCAAGATATACCATGAAGCGCGCTCCACGATCCTGAGATCAGCCCCGGAGGGTTCATCAATCCCCGGGATGAAGCGGCATGCCCACATGTCAAGGCCGATCTGACGGAAACACCTGTCCGCGCTGAAATCATGCATACAGAGTGCGCCCCAGTGCCCCAGGCCGGGCCTGACATCCGACACAACTTCATGCCGGAAACCTGTCAGTCCCTCATTGGATGATTGCATCCTTGTGCAAGTCCTGTAACGACAGGTGCGATGCCCGTCTGGGGATTAGGACTCCAGGCATGCCATTGCCCCTATAGCTCAGCCGGTAGAGCGCCTGATTTGTAATCAGAAGGTCGGGAGTTCAAGTCTCTCTGGGGGCACCATCCTGCCCGGAATCGGTCCCCCTCCTGTTCAAAACACCCTGCTTCCAGTCTGGGCCACAACGCTCCGGGGCGGTTGCGGAGGCTCTTCAGCTTCGCCGGCATGCCGAAGGACGAGGGCGTTGCGAGCATTGGGCGCTGTCACGCGTCAATCACCCGGGAGTCATGACAATCAGGGCGAGAATTCATCTGACAGTGCGGCAGCCCCCTCCATGGCATCGATCCGGATGGCCTGGTCAGATGCAGTGCCACTGTTCCCCTTTGTCAGGACGGGGCCTTTTGTCAGGACGGGGTTTCCGGTTGGCATCAGGACCACCTGATTGCTATTGCGGGACTCTTGCCTGTGACCGATG
>JAPOSK010000374.1 GCA_026709725.1 Paracoccaceae bacterium
ACACCGGATCAAGGAGCCGAAACCTGCGCTGCAGTGAAGGGGGGTTCTTCTCATGCAGAAGAATATACGCATCTTCCAGCTCGCATGTCATCTTGTCGCTGTTGGTCACGAAGTATGGTGACAGGTAGCCGCGATCAAACTGCATTCCCTCAACGACATCCGTCTCCGTCTCAAGACCCTTGTTCTCTTCAACGGTGATGACGCCCTCGTTGCCGACCTTCTGCATGGCATCGGCAATTTGCTGACCGATTTCGGATTCTCCGTTGGCCGAAATCGTGCCGACCTGAGCCACTTCCGCACTGTCACTGACAGATTTGGCACCACTCTTGATGTCTTCAATGGCACGACTGACAGCAATGTCGACACCACGCTTGAGGTCCATGGGATTCATGCCCGCTGCGACCGACTTCAGACCTTCCTTGACAATGGCCTGGGCCAGAACAGTCGCGGTTGTGGTGCCGTCTCCGGCTTCATCATTGGTCCGGGATGCGACCTCACGGACCATCTGGGCACCCATGTTTTCGAACTTGTCTTCCAGTTCGATTTCCTTGGCAACGGTGACACCGTCCTTGGTAATCCGCGGGGCACCGAAGGATTTGTCGAGCACGACATTCCGTCCCTTGGGTCCCAGCGTCACCCGAACCGCATTGGCCAGGGTGTTGATCCCTGTCAGCATGCGATTGCGGGCGTCTGTATCGAATTTAACGTCCTTGGCTGGCATTAAATGCTACTCCTCTTTGATATCTGCGTGGTCAAAATCACTTGATGATTCCGAGCACATCACTTTCCTTCATGATCAACAGCTCTTCACCGTCAATCGTGACTTCGGTTCCGGACCATTTGCCGAAGAGAATCCTGTCACCGCTCTTGACACCCATCGGAATGAGTTCACCCGAATCCTTGCGGGCACCTTCACCGCAGGCAATGATCTCGCCCTCAGCCGGTTTTTCCTTGGCTGAATCGGGAATAATCAGTCCGCCCTTGGTTTTGTCATCACCTTCAATGCGACGAACCAAAACGCGATCATGCAATGGTTGAAATTCCATGCGCATACTCCATTCTGTACTGTACAGCGGCATCATCTTTCCTGTTAGCACTCGCCGCCTTTGAGTGCTAACAGCCCCCTAGGTAGGCGTCTCCATGCGCTCTTTCAAGTCGCATTCCGAAAAAAGTCGCTTACAGGGCGAACAGTGGCACCAGGCCCATCCGAGGAGAAGGCAGATGCGAAGGAGACAGACATGATCAAGATATTCGGCCACAAATCACCCGATACCGATTCCACCGGCTCGGCGCTGATCTGGGCATGGTACCAGAACGAACGGTGTGGGACAGAAGCCACGGCCTATGTCCTCGGTCAGCCAAACAAGGAAGCTCTCTTTGTTCTTGAGCGCTGGGGCTTCAGGACCCCACCAATCCTTGATGATGTCGAGGATGGTGATTCAGTGATCATTGTTGACACCAATAATCCCAATGAGTTGCCAGCCAACATTGCCAACGCCTCCATTGTCGAGATCATTGATCACCATTTTCTGACCGGCGGACTGGCGACCCGGGTCCCTATTGCTGCAACACTGCGCCCGCTTGCCTGCACCGCCACAATCATGCATGATCTCATGGCAGCGAGACAGACGGACATTCCGGCCGATATCAAGGGGCTGATGCTCAGCTGCATCCTGTCCGACACCATGGCGTTCCGGTCACCGACAACAACCGGTCATGACCGTCACGTTGCCGAAACACTTGCATCTGACCTCGCTCTTGACATCGGCACCTATGCCGATGCGATGTTTGCCGCCAAATCGGATCTCTCCGATTGCAGTGATGCCGAACTTCTTGAACTCGACTCCAAGCTCTTCACGATTGATGGTCTGAAACTGCGGATTTCGGTGCTCGAGACCACCAAACCGGAGCAATTGCTGAGCCGGAAGGACGGGATCCTCGCTGCCATCACTCAAAGGACGGCAGGGGGCGACTGTGATCAGATCCTCCTCTTCATTGTTGACATCCTGAATGAAGCCTCGACCCTGCTCCTGCCAAATGATGTGGTCCGCAACATCGCCCGGCAGAGTTTTGACATCCACTCGGATGCCGACGAGGTCTCCCTGCCGGGCATCATCAGCCGCAAAAAACAGATCATCCCACGAATCAGGGTGTGACCTCGTTCGTCAGCCGACATCATTCCCGTTTCGATCCGATCAATTGTCCTGATGACCACACTGATTCAGTCATTCCGTACACTTGCACCATCCTACAGGGCACTTTTCTTCGACATATGGGGCTGTCTGCACAATGGCGTCACCCCGTATCATGACGCCGTCGGGGCTTTGCAGGAATTTGTCAGTGCAGGCGGTTATGTTGTTCTTCTGACCAATTCGCCGCGACCGAACACCGAGACCGCCAGACAGATTGACGCGATCGGTGTTGATCCCAACTGCTGGCACCTCATTGTCACATCCGGCGATGCTGCGTGTGCATCTCTCTTTGCCGGCGAGGTCGGCACGAGAATCCATCACATTGGCAAGCCCGAGGAGGATGTGTTCTTTGACCCCGCCCTCGCCGGGATTCCTGACGCCAAACTGATTGAGCGGGTCCTGTTTGATGATGCCGATGGGATCGTCTGCACCGGACCCTTTCCAGGAAAAGCACACACCATTGATCCCTACAAAAACATGCTGAAAGCGGCACGGAAACGAAACCTTCCCATGCTTTGCGCAAACCCCGATCAGTATGTCGACCGGGGCGGCATTCGTGAAATCTGTGCCGGCCTCATCGCCAGCCACTATGCTGAACTCGGGGGCACCGTACGGCTTTACGGTAAACCCGGACATCATATCTATACTCTTGCCCGGCAGCGCCTGCGCACGATAGCGCCCGCCATTCGCAGGGACGAAATCCTTTGCATCGGTGATGGAATTGCGACTGACATCCCCGGAGCACGGTCAGCCGGATTCGCCAGCCTGTTTGTTTCAGGCGGCCTTGCGGCAGTGGAGACCGGAACACGCACAGACCCGGATCCCGAGTTGCTTCGGTTGTTTCTGGCGAAGAACAATATAGACCCCGATTATACGATTGGTACGTTTCGGAATTGAGTTATACCTGATGGAGACTTTCCGTTCCTACAGCAATGTTCCGCACGCAGCGCGCGGGTCCACTTCCCTCATCGGGAACTTTGATGGCATCCATCGTGGACACCAATCGGTCATTGACACAGCCAGAGCCATCGCAGAGGAGAACGGAACCCCTCTCGGAGTCATCACCTTTGAACCGCATCCCCGGCATTTTTTCGATCCGGATGGGGATTCCTTTCGACTGATGAATCCTGCAGCCCGCGCCATGAAACTGACCGCTCTCGGGGTCGATATCCTCTTTGAGCTGCCCTTTGATCGCGCTCTTGCCACGATGACCGCCAAAGCCTTCACCGCTGATGTTCTCTCGCATGGCCTCGGTCTCCATCATGCAGTCGTTGGCAAGGATTTTCGCTACGGTGTCCGGCGCGCCGGGACGGTGCAAGACCTGGTCATGGATTGTCGTGCAGCGAACATTGACGTCACGATTGCTCCGGAATTCAGGGATGCGGGCGAAAAGATATCATCAACGGCGATCCGGACTGCATTGCTCAACGGCGAAATCGAGACCGCCTCACGGCTGCTTGGCGGCAATCATACAATCGTCGGTCCCGTTGTTGATGGCGAAAAACGTGGCCGGACCCTCGGTTTCCCCACCGCAAATCTGACGCTTGACGGTCTCCTGCAACCGAAGCCCGGAGTCTATGCCAGCCGTGTCATGCTCCGGAATCGGGCCGACCGGCATGTCCGGCCCGGTGTTGCCTCAATCGGCAAAAAACCGACATTCGGGACTCATGCACCGTGCCTTGAAGTCCACATCTTCGACTTTGACGAAGATATCTACGGACAGGTGCTGGCAGTTGAACTCGTCGCGTTCCTGCGTCCGGAAATCACGTTTGCAGATGCCGATGAACTCGTCAGCCATATGCACACCGATGCCGATGAGGCCCGGGAGCTTCTGACAGGACAGGACTGACAGCCAATGCGGAGGAGCACCAAACCAACGGCAGAAGACGGCTCTTTCGAGGTGGTCCGGGATGCCCGCGGTGACATTCGACCAAACCCGGATGTTCGACCAGGATTCTGGGAGACCCACACCCTTGAAGAGTTCACCCCCGCCGAGTGGGAGGCAACCTGCGATGGGTGCGGGCTTTGCTGCCTCTTCAAGATCAGCGACGAAGGTCGATGTCATTATACCAATGTGGCATGCCGCCTCCTTGATCATCACAGTTGCCAGTGCATGCACTATGAGCATCGAAAAGACATCGTTACGGATTGCATCGTTTTTGATTTCGAGAGACTGACAGAGATCGAATCCTGGTTGCCCCGAACCTGCGCCTACAGGCGACTGTACAACGGTCAGCCCCTTGAGCCCTGGCATCACCTGCTCTCCGATACCCGCGAGAGCGTCCATGATGCCGGGATTTCAATCCGGGGAAAATGCCTCCCTGAATGGGAAGCGGATATCGACAGACTTGAACACCACATCATCGAATTGCCGGAACCGTGAACTTTGCATCGGACAACACAAGTCCGGCAGCTCCCGGGATTGTTGATGCCCTCCTGGCTGCCAATACCGGATGCGTTCCATCCTATGGTGCCGAACATGCGATGGATGAGCTCACGGTCCTCATTCGTGATCTCTTTGAATCCCCGCAGGCGAATGTGTTCCTTGTCGGAACCGGTACTGCTGCCAACGCCCTTGCGGTTGCATCCGTCTGCCCGCCCTGGGGGACTGTTTTTTGTCACCGCGAATCTCATGTCAACCAGGATGAGTGTGGTGCGCCGGAGTTTTTTACAGGCGGGAGCAAGCTGACTCTCGTTGACGGGGACCACGCCAGGATCGATTCCCGCCATCTCCAGCGTGCTCTGGAGGAAACCGGCTGCCTCGGTGTCCACAATGTTCAACCCGGTTCCCTGTCACTGACCAACGCCACAGAATTCGGAACCGTCTACATGCCCGACGAGATCAGTGCCCTCACCAGCCTTGCCCGTGATGCGGATATTCCGACACATCTTGATGGTGCACGGTTTGCCAATGCCCTCATCGCCACGGCCAGCACTCCGGCTGAACTCTCCTGGCGGGTCGGGATTGATATCCTGACCCTTGGCGGGACCAAAAACGGTCTTTTTGGTGCAGAAGCCGTCATCTTCTTCAATCCCTCCCACATCGCTGCATTTGAATTTCGCCGCAAGCGCGCCGGGCATCTCCATTCAAAACACCGCTATCTTTCAGCCCAGATGCTCGCCTATCTGCAGGATGATCTTTGGCTCAAACTCGCCCAGAGAGCCAACGCGGCTGCCAGCACCCTCGCGAATGGTCTGCGGGCAATCCCCTCCATCACTCTCATCCACCCCGCCCAGGCCAACATGATCTTCTTTTCCGCTCCACGATCACTGCACAGATTTCTTAGGGAAAGGGGTGCCGTCTATTACCTTCTGCCACCCGATCCTGATCCCGACGGAGCTGAAGAAGCCTGCCTGACCGGTCGTCTGGTTTGCAACTGGCAGACAGATTCCGATAGTATTGATTCATTCCTTGATCACTGCCGTGACTATCAATGAGGGGGCAACACCCATGACTCCGAAAATCACACCAACAGGTCTCGCCAAACGCCTTGCAGAAGCCGAAGAGAGCGAAACGCCCGTCTGTATCGGCCTTATTGGTTGCGGCGAAATGGGAACGGACATCGTCACCCGCTCTCTGATGATGCCGGGCGTTCGTCTTGGTGCCATCGCCGACCATTCGCCGAAACGCTGTCTGGATGCGATCAGGCTTGCTGATACAAATGCAGAAATCGGATCAATTGCCAACACCGCCGGTGCCATCGACACGAGTATTGAAAACGGCAGGATTGCTGTGACCGAGTCATCCGACCAGATCCTCGAAAGCGGGCGCATTGACGTTATCATTGATGCAACCGGAAGCCCCTCCGCCGGTGCCGAACTTGGCCTTGCCGCCATCAATCACGGCAAACATCTGGTCATGATGAATGTCGAAGCTGATGTCACGATTGGTCGGTCTCTCAAGCAGGCCGCCGACAGGCAGGGTGTGATCTACTCGTTGGGTGCTGGCGATGAACCGTCATCCTGCATGGAGCTGATCGAGTTTGTCGCGGCGATGGGTCACACCGTCGTGGCAGCAGGCAAGGGCAAGAACAATCCCCTGAACTTCAATGCCGTTCCTGCCGACTATGAAGAGGAAGCCCGCCAACGGAACATGAACGCCCGCGTGCTCGTTGAATTCGTCGACGGCTCCAAATCCATGGTGGAGATGGCTGCCATCGCCAATGCGACCGGCCTCACTCCCGATATTCCCGGCATGCACCGCCCTGCCATTGGTCCGGATGACCTTGCAACCACACTGATCCCGGAATCTGACGGCGGTGTCCTCAGTGGTTCCGGTCGGGTTGACTTCACAACCGGGGGCGGGCTTGCCCCGGGTGTCTTTGTCATTGTTGCAGCCCAGCACCCCCGTATCCTTGAGCGCATGCGTGACCTCAAGGTTGGCCCCGGACCGTATTTCAGCTTCATCAGACCCTACCACCTCACCTCGCTTGAAGTTCCCCTGACCTGTGCCCGTGTGGTCCTGACCGGCCAGGCCGACATGCAACCCCTTGATCACCCCGTCGCCGAAGTCTGTGCCATTGCCAAGAAATCCATCTCTGCCGGCGAAACGCTCGATCTCATTGGCGAGACCTGCTATCGGGGCTGGACCCTGACCCATACAGATGCCCGCCGGCAGAACGCCGTCCCCCTCGGCCTCCTCGCCCGGGCCACCGCCGCCCGCCCCATCACGGCCGGCAGCCTCATCACCTACGATGATGTCACCCTCCCCGACAATCCGCTTGTCCGCCTCCGTGCTGCGCAGGACAGTGCTGACAGCTCGCTTGCCTCGCCTTCATGACCGAATCCTGCCTCGCGTCGGAGTTTCCACCGCAACGGGTTCCAGGACGAATCATCATGGAAGCAATCTGAACCACCCGCCATCAACCGCGCCGGGTCTCGCAATTCACATCCCCCATGATGCCTGACGATCACTGGAGTGCATCAAGACTGTTTGTTGACAGGAATATTGTGATTCCTGTTACCGAAGGCGTTTGATGATCATGGGCTGTCATCAAGATGATTTGTTGACAGGATTCTTACGAATGTTGTTGACATCTTGATTTTTTTGTATGATGCTCCATCGCCAAGAAGGCAGCCTGACAACTCAATAACGGTTAGAATGATTGGCAAAGAATACGACACTGCGGATGCCGTAGGATATCATACCGGATCATTTCCGCCCGGGATACTGGACTATGGGGGGCTCTTGCTTGAACCGCTCCTGGATGCAACAACAATGCTTGCCCGGTATGATACCAAGATGTCGGATTTGATCAACAGTCGCCTTCTTCTTGCTCCATTGACAAGGCAGGATGCTGTTGTCTCCTCACGGATGGAGGGTACAATCTCCTCAGTCGAGGATGTCTATCGACTGGAAGCTGAGGGAGATCCCGGTCAAGCAGGGATCAACCATGATATCCGTCATGATGATATTGAAACATGGCTCTATTCGCGTGCCATGCAAGATGCGCAGAAGGCGTTGGAGGACGGGATGCCTTTGGGCGAGCACCTTATCAAGGCCACACACCAGACATTGCTGTCTTTTGGACGCGGTGCCAGCAAGCACCCCGGGCGATACAAGATTGAGCAAAACTCCATCGGCGACAGGAGAAGCGGTACGATCACTTTCGTGCCAATTGCACCGGAACATCTTGCACCTGCGATGGAGAGTCTTGTTCAATTTATCAACGACAGCACGGTGAGTCCCTTGATTCGTGCTGCAATCGTCCATGCTGAATTCGAAGCCCTGCACCCTTTTGTCGATGGGAATGGCCGTATCGGGAGAATGCTGATTACGCTCATGCTTTGGAGACTGTGCGTTCTTTCACGACCTTATTTCTTCCTGTCCGGTTATTTTGAGGAGCACCGAGACGAATATCTCGAAAGATTGAGATCGGTCTCGGCGTCGAATGACTGGAATGGATGGGTTGCATTTTTCCTGAGGGCGATTGCAAGGCAGGCTGAAGTCAACATTCGGTTGGCCGAGGGCATTCACAGACTCTACATGGATATGCGTGAACGCTTCCGCACGATCCTGAGATCGAAGCATCATGACCAGGTACTGGATTTTGTGTTTGCAAACCCGATTTTCCGCAATGACCGATTGATCGGTTCCACGGACATCCCGCCTGCATCGGCAAGGTCATTCACACGCCGGCTGACAGAAGCAAATCTGCTTCGGGTCGTTGTGCAGCCTTCCGGTCGACGTCCGGGGGCATATGCTTTTGACCCACTCCTCAATTTGATCAAGGTGTAGCAACTTCGCACTGAAGCGATTCTTCAGTACTGAAACAGGGTAAAAATATCCGGACAATGCCCTCGCAATCAGAGAATTTATTCCTCGGCATTGATGCCGGCTCGTCAGTGCTCAAGGCGGCAGTCTTTGACTGCCATGGCGAAATGCTTGCCGTTGCCAGCCGCCGAACGCCATTGAACAGGCCTCAGCCGGGATGGGTGGAAGTCGACCCTGAACAGAGTCTTGATGCGCTTGACGCCGTCATTGCCGAGGTGGCCGCCGCAACGGGCCAACCGGAGAATATCAAGGGCATCGGTCTGTCCGGTGCCATGGTTGGTGCGTGGTTTGTCGATGGAGCGGGCGGTGCCCTGCGTCCAGGCATCAACTGGGAAGACAGCCGCAGCCAGAGTCTGCTTGATGCCATGACGGCCGAGCGGCCATCATTGATGTCGGACATTTTCGCTGTCTCCGGCTCTGTTCCCCAACAGGGATGCACGCTGCCAATTCTTGCATGGTTTCAACAGAATGATCCCGAAATCCTTCAACGCACAGCGCATGTACTGACCTACAAGGATTTTCTCAGGCATCATCTTTCGGGTTCGTTCTGCGGTGATCACAGTGAAGCTGCAGTGATGCCCGGAGATGCGCGAATACAGGGACACAGCCCGGATCTGATGAGACTTTTCGGCATTGCGGATCTTGAATCTCTCTTTCCGCCAACGCTCGCTTCGGATGAAATTGCCGGGCATCTGTTGCCGGGTGCAGCTGCACGAAGCGGAATCAGGGCCGGTACACCCATTGTTGCCGGTGCAGGCGATGTCATTGCCAATGTCATTGGGGCGGGCGGGCTGAGGAACGGGGCAGCGACGGCGATACTGGGCACAACATGCATGGTCGGTATCTGCCACAGCACTCCGCAGTTTGTGCCACCGGATCTTGGCCTCCTGTTTTCGCTGCCCGGAAATTACTGGTATCGTGCAATGGTCAATGTGGCCGGAACGCTCAATCTTGATTGGGCACTGGAACTGCTTGCACCGGAACTCAAGGATGATCCTCGGCGCTTTGCAAGGATTGACGCGATGGTGGATGGAGTGCCTCCGGGTGCCCATGGTGTCACCTTCCTGCCCTATCTCAGCGAAAGCGGCATCATTGCACCCGTTGTCGATGCAGGTGCACGCGCCCAGTTCACCGGATTGCACCGTGGACATGACAAGGCCGACCTGCTGCGGGCTGTTTATGAGGGTGTTGCCTTTGCCATCGGTGATCTGCTGGAACTGCTGCAGATCAGGCAAAACACCGAGATCGTCCTGACCGGCGGCGGCAGCCGGAGCGCGATCTGGGTGCAGATCATTGCCAATGTCACCGGACGAACCATCATTGTTCCGGAGAATGCTGAGTTCGGTGCCAGAGGAGCCGCACTTTTGGCGGCAACCGCTCTCGGTCACTTCCCAAGCATAACCAGCGCCTCACAGGCCATGGCCGTCGGGAATTTGTGCACGAAACCCAAACCGGAGGAGGAAGACCTGTGGGAGCGGCCCCGGATACGGTACAGACAATTCAGGGATCATCTTCTTCGCTGAACTGTGTCAACATCTGACAGCCCGCCGGTATCCAGACACGGATTCCAGCATCTCCATCAGAAGGTTTCATTGCCACTTCGCGCGGACGGGAATCATCGCCATGAATTTACGCCGGTTGATTCGTCTGTGCCTGTTCGTTTCATCTGCCATCCGGCTTCAACGCCTGGACCCATGCGGAACACAATCGCGGACCAAGTCTGCAAGCCATCACAAGGGTCACCGCCATCCACGCAATCAAAGGGCGGCAGAGCCAGGAGCCGCGCTCCTTCCTTTGAGCAAACAGCTGAGCATCAAGCTGTTTCTTCTGGTGCATTTACAGGGCTACAAAATATCCTGCCTGCCGGGTTCTGGACACGGCCCCGGGCAAGAGCGTCGAGTGCAGGGCCACTGGGCTGGAGATATGCGCGCGGATACGGAAGCGGTCCTTGAATTCGGTCGAGATGGCTGAAGGGAGGGTTGAGAACCGGGAACAATCGAAGTGCGATCGCCATGGCTGTCCTGCAACGCTTTTGACAGTTACAGAACGGTCTGCGATAAAGGGGCACCGGACCGGCCTGAAAGGATCTCTGCCTTGTTGTCCTCGCCGAATCGTCATGCAAACAACTGTCTGCGAGACCGGTCGGGTGCCCCCTGATGGAGTGTTCCCCGGCTGTGCCCGGGTCTTGACACAGGGTCAGGATTCTGCGGAGCAATGGTTTCGTGTTGAAGGGGCTGGTATCTTGCGAATCCTTGATGATGTCATCACTGGTAGCATCACCCATCGGCCAGACCTCAATTCTCTCCCCGGTTCAGCCCGGGCATGTGATATGATCGCTGTCATCCGTCTTGATCGTCCGAAGTGCTCCCGCTGCGATGATTCAACCGCGCTGGCTGAACCTGAAGAGCGCAGAATCAATCTCCTGAATTCTGAGAAGGAAATCTATGGAGATTCTGCCGTCGGCAAAGTGATCTTTCGTACCTCCGGTGCCATCGCACAATTTGAGTCTTACCTGAGAGGGGAGCGTGCAAAGGGCCGGATGTGGGCCATCCACAAGCGTGGATACCGCTCTGGACACTGCCCCGTCCCACCGGATACAGTCGGGCTTCCTCGCAAACCCGTTGGGGTCAGACTGTCTGCCTCACAGCCTGCCCGACACCCGGGTGTCGGGCAGTCCACGGCTTCCCGGGTTCTTCGTGCGGAGACCCGGAATGAGGAACGGACATGACACCCACCTCCGGCCCATTGGCGGATGCTGTGGATTTCTACCGTCTTGATGCATCACTCAAGATCAAACCTGAAAGACGTTCGTCTTTGGGACAGTACATGACACCCGCACCGATCTGCCGTTTCATGGCAAGCCTGTTCTCCAACACAACGGGGCAGACACGGGTACTTGACCCGGGTGCCGGAGTCGGATCCCTCACGGCTGCATTTGCAGAACGGGTTTGCATGCAATCTTCCCGACCGGCAACTGTAGAATTCGTTTGTTATGAAATTGATCCGATGCTGGCCGGATACCTTGAAACTACGCTGGATACAGTACGACGCCAATGCAAGAGCAGCGGGGTTGCAGCAGACGGGTGCTGCCAATTCGGAGACTTCATCCTCAAGACACGAGATGCTCTGGAGCACGGTCTGTTTTCCCCTGAGCAAGAAGAATTCACCCACGCGATCCTCAATCCGCCTTACCGCAAGATCACATCGAAGTCCGAACACAGGGAAGCGTTGCGGGCAATCGGGGTTGAAACATCGAATCTCTACTCCGGCTTCATGTTTGCCGCCGCCCAGCGTCTCCGCTCCGGGGGCGAGATGGTAGCGATTGTGCCACGGTCATTCTGCAACGGACCATACTTCAAACATTTCAGGGAAC
>JAPOSK010000384.1 GCA_026709725.1 Paracoccaceae bacterium
CTGATCCCGTAATCCACAACGGCGAAGGCCGCGGCAGGGTGAGGAGTGCGATTCCAGGACATCCGGGATGGACTCAATGACAGCCGATTTTCCGTGTCAGGGATCGCTGTTCACATCCGGGTTTCTTGTTGACACAATCCGGGAGATGCCGGACTGGCAGTCACTCCCGGATGCAGAGATCAGGGGGATCGATGCGAAGATCCAGACCCTGCTTGATCGCTTCGTGCTGATCGGGAATCCCAACGAAGTCATCACAACCGAAACCTTCATCAAGCCTGTTCTGGAGATACTGGGCTGGAAACGGTCCCTTGCAGAGATCAACATGTCACCGCAGGGGCGCATCGATGTTCCGGATCATCTCCTCTTCGCTGCGGACGATGCCTACGATCAGGCCATCAGGCATGATGAGGAATGGCGCCGCTACAACCATGGTGCCGCGCTTCTTGAGGCGAAGCGCTGGGGTGTCCTTCTGGATCGCCGCGACGGGGATGCCGGCCAGGGTTCGATTCCCCCATCGTCCCAGATGCTTCGCTACATGCGACGCGCTGACGATGTCACGGAAGGTCGGCTTCGCTGGGGCATTCTGACCAACGGCCGCCACTGGAGACTTTACTGGAGCGGTGCACGGTCGGTCTCCGAGGGGTTTCTCGAGATTGACCTTGATGCAACCCTGAGGCTTGAGACCGAGGACAGGCAGCATTGGCTCAAGGTCTTCTTTCTGGCATTCCGCCCCGAAGCATTCTGTCCTTCGGATGCCGCCGGACGCAGTTTTCATCTGCAGGCCATCGAAGAAGGGCGGAGCTACGAAGCGCGGATTGCCGATGATCTCTCCATCAAGGTCTTCGAGAGCATTTTCCCACGCCTCGCTGCCGCGATTGCAGCCGAACGGCAGGATGCATCGCTGGAGGATATCAGGGAAGGCACCCTCATCATCCTCTATCGACTGCTGTTTCTCCTCTACGCAGAGGATCGCAATCTCCTGCCTGTTCGGGACCCGAACTACGCATACTACAGTCTGCGGCGCATGCGCCATCGCATTGGCGAGGCAATGGTTTCAGGCCAGATCTGGTCGCAGGCCGTCACGGCCCTCTGGCACGGGCTTGATGGACTGTTCCGCGCTGTTGGTGAAGGCGACCCTGATCTGGGCATACCGCCGTATAACGGTGGGCTGTTCGAGCAGATTGATTGCCTCAACGGCCTGTCGCTTTCCGATGCCGTTGTCGCGCCCCTGATCGATATCCTGTCCTTCGATCAGGCGAAGGGAGAGCGAAAATACATCAATTACCGTGATCTCTCTGTCCAGCAGCTTGGATCGGTTTATGAGCGGATTCTGGAATACGATGTTGTCCGGGACAATGGTGAAATCGGTATCAGCCCCAACCCGTATGCCCGGAAAACATCAGGGAGCTTCTATACACCTGACGAACTGGTGCATTGTGTTCTGAAGGAAACTCTTGAGCCGCTCATTGATCGATGCTGGGATCCGTTTCTGGATCGAATAACATCACCTGAAACCGTCATCAGCCCGCCGGAAATCAAAATCACTCCGGAGACGATTCGCCCGTTTGATCCGGCCGGCCGCATGCTCGATCTTCGGATCTGTGATCCGGCAATGGGTTCCGGTCACTTTCTGGTCACTCTGGTGGACTCTCTGGCCGACCGGGTCATCGCCGCCATGGCCGAGGCTGCAGGATATGCCGAGCAGGTCGGTTGTGAATATACCTCCCCCCTGACAAGCCGAATCGCCGGCATCCGGAAGACAATTCTTGACAATGCCGCGACCCATGGCTGGACACTGGATGAATCCCTTCTGGATGACCGCCATATCGTGCGCCGCATGGTTCTCAAGCGCTGTGTCTATGGTGCAGACAAGAACCCGATGGCTGTGGAACTCGCCAAGGTCTCTCTCTGGCTTCACAGTTTCACCGTTGGCGCCCCCCTGTCGTTTCTTGATCATCATCTGCGCTGTGGTGACAGTCTGTTTGGCTCCTGGCTCTCAATTGGTGATCTGAACGACATCTTTCTGGCCAAGCCCCTGCAGGCCGCCCTCCGGAGTGCCCGGCGTATGGAGAGGATTGAACTCCTGACAGACGCCGAAATCGCCGAAGCGCAACAGTCTGCCGCGCTCTATGCTGACATGATCGACATGACCGGTCACCTCAACGCATTCCTCGCCCTCCGCTGTGCCCTCGCCTGGCTCAACCCGAACAGGGAACAGATGAAAGCGGTCGGCAACTTCTTGTCCGGCATCTATGGTGATCCGGTCGGGATCGCCTACGGTGCCGACCCAACTCTTTCGGGTGGTCATGACAACGGGAACGATCAAGCGGCATTCGAGACATTTTGCGGGATACTGGGAGACGCAAGGGACCTCATCGCCCGCGAGCGATTCATCAGCTGGCAGGTCAGCATCCCCGGCATATGGACGGACTGGGGCAATCCCGAGCGACAGGGTGGATTTGATGCCGTGATCGGCAATCCGCCCTGGGACCGCATGAAACTCCAGGAAGTCGAATGGTTTGCTGAGCGTTCACCGGAGATTGCCCATGCACCAACTGCTGCGGAGCGCAGGAGACTGATCGCCGAACTCCCGGAAGATGACCCGCTCAGGATCGCCTTTGACGCGGCCTCGAAGCGTGCACAGGCATCGATGTCCCTGGCCCGGAAGGGCGGTGACTATCCTCTCCTCGCCCATGGTGATATCAACCTTTACGCCCTTTTCGTCGAGCGGGCCCTGGCCCTGATCCGACCCGAAGGCCTTGTCGGACTTGTGATCCCATCCGGCATCGCAACCGACAGGACCGCAGCCCGCTTCTTCCGCGGCATCTCGACCACCGGTCGTCTCCGGACATTCTACGATTTCGAGAATGGACGACGCGGTGCTGATGGTGGCCCCTTCTTCAAGGATGTTGACAGCCGCTTCAAGTTCTGCATTCTCGTGGCGGGCCGCGAGGATGGGGCATTCGATCACACGCGCTGCGCTGCTTTTGTGCACGATATTGCGGATCTCGCTTCGGAGGAGCGCTGTTTCGATCTCGGCCCGGATGATTTCGCTGGGGTCAATCCCAACACAGGCACGGCGCCCCTCTTTCGCACCCGCCGGGATGCAGACCTCACCAGGGATGTCTACCAGCGTCTTCCTGTACTGGTCAATCGTTCCGGGCGGCAGCCGGAGATGACGTGGCCGTTAAGAATGCGCAGAATGTTTGATATGACGAACGACTCCCATCACTTCCGGACGCGACTTCAGCTTGAGGAAGAAATGGGCGCATGGCCGATTGGTGCCAATATCCATGAAAGTCCGGAGGGGCGCTGGGTGCCGCTCTATGTCGGGCGCATGATTCACCAGTTCGACCATCGGGCCTCAGGTGTCACCCTCAATCCCGAGAACCTGCACAACCCCTATCTG
This sequence comes from Paracoccaceae bacterium, assembly GCA_026709725.1. Classification (GTDB taxonomy): domain Bacteria; phylum Pseudomonadota; class Alphaproteobacteria; order Rhodobacterales; family Rhodobacteraceae; genus MPNP01. Next base: position 3,410 of record JAPOSK010000384.1, read on the forward strand.
AGTGATCCCAGTACACCTGAACAGAAATCTGACCCTGCATTTCTGCCCGCTCCACAGTACTGGGTCCAGGAAGCGGCTATCGGGCTTCCGGAACATATCAGCTGGGTCATCGGGTTTCGTGACATAACGAATACAACCAATGCCCGCACTGTCATCGCCAGTGCGGTTCCAAGGGCAGGTTTCGGCAATACTGCCCCCATTCTGCTGCCGGATGGTGAAGTGGATGGTCCGTTGATGACATGCGCACTGCTTCTTGCCAATATGAACGCCCTGCCCTTCGATTACATCGCCCGTCAGAAAGTCCAGTCGACTCATCTCAACTGGTACATCCTGGAGCAGCTCCCCGTTGTCCCTCGAGAACAGTATGAGACTGCCCGGTTTGGCCCGAAGAGTGCGGCGGAGATTGTTGGCGACATTGTCCTGGAGTTGACCTATACCTCGCATGATATGGCCGGATTCGCCCGGGATATGGGGCATCTTGATGCGAATGGGGAAGTGCGACCGCCCTTTGTCTGGGATGAAGGTCGCCGACTTCGACTGCGGGCAAGGCTTGATGCGCTGTACTTCCATCTCTACGGGATCACCGAACGGGATGATGTGCGATACATTTATGAGACCTTCCCAATCATCGCTGAAGATGAGAAAGGGACTTACGGATGCTACCGGTCCCTGGATCTGTGTCTGGCCTGGATCAATGCACTGGCAGCCGGAACTCCGGATGCGGACATTGCATGACATTCCGCACTCACTTTTCTGATATCTGCCACTTGAGGGATGATGCGCGTTGGTCGGCTGGCCCGGGCCGTGGTCATCGAAAACAGCCAATTGATTGGGGGTTCATGAGGTGAGTGGGCTTTCCTGCCATGTTGGTGGTGTTTGTGTGGGAACGCAGGGACGTCATCAATGACCCCTGACCAGATCAGGGAACTTGCTGCAACCGGTGAATCCGAGGTGCTGGAGTTCAAGACCACCACCAGGTCATGCCGCAAGGCGATGGCAACGCTTTGTGCCATGCTCAACCAGCAGGGTGGATATGTGCTGTTTGGCGTTAGACCGGATGGAGTCGTGGTGGGTCAGGATGTCGGTGAGCACACAATCGAAGAGGTCAGTGCCGAGATCCAGAGAATCGACACACCGGTCTTCCCGAAGATTGAGAGGGTGTCGGTTTCAGGTGACAGGCAGGTCATCGCCGTTCATGTCCATCCGGGTTCATCGCCTCCGCATCGGTATCGCGGCGTTTCCTATCGGCGTGTTGGCAATGCAACGCGGAGCATGCCGGCCGATGAGTACAACACCATGCTCTTTGAACGTATGCACTCGGAGCGCCGCTGGGAGAATCAGATTGCCACCGGGTGGACTGTTGATGATCTGGACATCAACGAGATTCGCAACACGGTCGCGGAGGCAGTTCGTGTCGGTCGCTTGGGTGAGCCCGGCAGCCGGGAACCTGAAGAACTGCTGCGCGGTCTGGATCTGATGCGTGACGGAGTCCTGTTTCGGGCGGCTGCGGCACTGTTTGGCAAGGTTGAGCGCCTCGAATGCGACATGCCGCAATGCACGCTCCGTGTCGCCCGCTTTCGCGGCCGGGACCGAACGGAGTTCCTTGATAACCGACAGTTTCACGGCAATGCCTTCAGTCTCCTCGAAAACGCCGAACGCTTTCTTCGTGAGACCCTTCCGATCTCAAGCCGCTTCGAGTCAGGGCGCATGCAGCGCATTGATGAACCGCTCTTTCCGCCCCTGGCGACCCGTGAGGCACTTGCAAACGCCCTGTGCCATCGCGACTACGCAATGGGCGGCGGTTCTGTTAGCCTTGCCGTATACGATGATCGTCTTGAAGTAACGTCGACAGGCCCGTTGCACTTTGGACTGACTCCAGAGGATCTGTTCGGTCCTCATGAATCAAGGCCCTGGAATCCATTGATTGCACGGACATTCTACCGGCGCGGCATCATTGAGGAGTGGGGCCGGGGCACAACCAGAATGGCTGACCTGGCCAGATTCGCCGGCTTGCCCCGTCCTGAAATTGAGGAACACAGCGACTGCGTCACTGTGCGTTTCCGACACGCGGAACACATGGCAGATGGAGAGTCTGACTTGACCAGGCAGCAAGCTGCGATTCTGACACTGTTGCGTCATTCCAGTCATCCACTTGCTCTCAGGGACATCCGGTCCCTGATGGACCGGAAGACAAACGAGCGGCAGGTGCGAGAGGATCTCGCCACCCTGAAGGCCAGGGGCCTGATCGAGTCCGCGGGCCGCGGTCGGGGTGCCCGCTGGAAACCCCTGTAGAAATACCCTTTTGGCTCATTCCGGCTCATTGACGCTTGCCGAGAGCTTTGCGTCAATTGGACTGTCCCGACAAGGTCCTCTGTCTCACATGGAGTGTGACCCCGCGTTCTGCCTCCCCGGGCATCTCCATCGGCTGACTTTCGGCTTCTGCGGCCAGGGGTCCGTGAAGAGGGTGATGGATGCACGGTCACCTGTGTCATCTCCCAAGCCGGTTGGCCTTGAGCGAACCGGACGATCCCGAAGCCGGGGAAGCGGCCCGCGCCTGCCTCGCTGGCCTCGATGCGACAGTGGGGATCCTGGACAGCCGGACCCGGGGCCTGATCGCCCACGCTCCGGGCCTGTGCCGGGCACTATCGGATTCTGACCCGGGAGATTCCGACCTCAATGCCCGGGTTGACCCGGTTTGTGCTGCTGGTCATACTGGTGGTGCCGATCTGCCGGCTGCCCCGGTCATGGAGGATGGGCCCTCAGTCCATCAATGGGATGTGAGGCCTTCCAGCGTGCGCCGCGGGAGTCCCGGGACAGACCCGAGATGGCCCGAGTCAAAAATTGCCACCAAGCAGTCGCCTCTTCCCGCGGCCCAACGGGGGCTCAAGCTTGTACTCTGACTTGACCGTCACACCTGCGTCTTTGAAGCGGTTCTCCAGAGCCTCATGAGCATTGACAACGCTTGAATCGATTTTGTGGTTCCGTTTCAGAATCTTCTTCTTTGCCTCCACAATTTTGCCCTTGTTCCGCATTTCAGAAATACTCCCTTGTGTGAACGAAGGATATTGAACTGTTCTTGTAGGCATAGTCGCGCAGCAATTCGAAATATCCCCGGATTGCCCGATACAGCTCAACATCTTCTTCGAGGCTGTCGATCTTCAGGCCGACCGTATCGCGCAGTGTGGCCGCATCAATCCCCCGGCCATGGGAACGCCATTTTTCCGGATCATTGAGCATTTTTGCGATCTCGCGAGCCCGTTCCCTCCTCATGGCTTCTGTAACTTCTGTCGATTTTTCTTCCGTCCTCGTCCAGTTCTTGAATTTGTATTGTGTGAGCCATTTCTTGAGAAGATCAATTGACAGCTCTCTCGCCTGTTCAAATTGATGCAATTCGCCCAAGTCCAATTTGACCAATAGTGCATATTCAGCTGTTGACAATTCGCCGTCTTTTGCTTTGTCATTGAGTCGCTCATATTGATTCAGGTAGGACAATGCCGGGACCAGCTGCCCCTCTCTTTCGATTTGAGGGTCAATTGGGCCCAAGCAAGAAAAATGATCCATCATGATCTTGTCTGCACTCAATGCCAAAATTGTGCCAGCTGACATGGCTCGGTCCGGGACAATAACAATCACTTCCTGATATATGAAGCGGATGACAGCGACCATTCGTTCCACGACCTCGACCACTCCTCCGGGTGTATCAAGGATGATGGTCACCGCCCGCTTGTGTTCCGGAAGTGTTTCAATGGCTTGACGCAACCGATTGTTCCAGCCCTGGAACAATCGGGCTGATGATGGTGACCACATCGGTGTCAAGCTTTTCACCAATGTCAACAAGACACTGCGTCAGGTGGCTTTTTATGTGACTGTCCAAAGGTTGCATGATTACAGGTTTTACACAAATTCAATTTCAAGTAAAGCTTGCATTGAATGATCCTGGACGGTGTATCCATGACCGGATCCGGTTACGAATCCTTCCCCGCTTCGCCATTCTTGGGGATTCCTGCGGGCAATCCCTGCACCCTCAGATGGCTGCGGTCTGCAGGTGCCGACCCGTCCCGGGACGGGTCGGCTGGCATCGACGGGCATGGTGACCGTTGCCGAATCCGGCCCGGCTGGCAGGAGTGATGGTCATGTCTTCAGGGTCCCGACCTCTCCTGACCGTTCATCGGAGGAGGGGACATGCGGCGTGGGGTCTCTCCGTTTCCCGGACATGCGAGATGCGGTGTCCAGGGACTGTCAGGCCCATGGTGTCTGCTTGCCCGGGCGAGCAAAGATCAGGGGGAGCTCATAAGAACCGGTAGTCTGTTCATCAACTCCTATCCATGGGCAGGGCTTTTCCACGCCAATTCCGGATCATGATTAAACTTTCCGTCTTTCATTGATTTTCTGAATCTGCCGACTCTCCCGGTTGCCATGCTGTCGTCAGGGGGCATGTCAAAGACCGGATCGCGGTTCCTTCAGTCCCAGCCTGATGGATTTTTCCCGCTCAGGTCGCCTTCCGCCATCCCTTGCCGCATGAATACCGGTGCCGGGAGTGCTAACCGTCAGATATTGCAACTTGAGCAGGAAAGGGAAGTCGCATAAATGCAGATGAGACAGCACCGCTTGGGCAAGTTTCAGCATCATCCGGGACTTTCACGGAAAGACTCTATGTCGGTGTTGAAAGGTTTACGGATTGACCAAAACCACCAGCAAGAGACATTCTGTGCCCGCATACTATAAAAGGGGACGCAGTGATGATTGATCGGCCGCTGGCATGCAGGACCGTTCGTGAACAGACCTTGTGCGGTCGGCGGATGTTCGAGCGACTGAAGACGCTCTGATGGAAGACTGCCCGATCAGAATGTCGAATGATGTATTACAGGTGTTTCATGTGCGTCTTGTCTGTGGACACCGGACCTGTTCCGGAAGCTGTTGAGATCGTGACCTGTGCTGCCCGATGGGAAGACAGTGGGGCACAGGAGACCTGAATCGAAGCCGATTTTATGGTCACAGGGGACCCATTCTGCATATGTCTGCCATCGGCACCTGCTTGAGGTCATGAGGCCCGATGCCTATCACTGATCACAGCAAATCGCGGCAGGATCAGCGCAGGCGTGAGTCTGGTGTCGGGATGGGGAAACGGCTAATGCCCGGCTCCGCCATGTGTCGGTGGTTGGTTTTTTTGATGGAAGGGTCTCTTGGGTAAAGCCGTTTACGAGAATTTGCGGACGCTGTTCTGGGCACTGCTGATCGCCGTTCTGTTCAGAACACTGCTGTTCCAGCCGTTCTACATCCCCTCGGGATCAATGAAGGAGACGCTGCTGGTCGGCGATTTCATGTTTGTGAACAAGTTTGCCTATGGATATTCCAGACACTCCTGCCCGTTTTCAATGTGCTCCTTTATTCCGGATCGCATCCTGGCCAGTGAACCGGAGCGCGGAGATGTTGTCGTCTTTATCCACCCGGTGACGGAAGCGAGCTACATCAAGCGGCTGATCGGGTTGCCGGGTGATCGCATCAGACTGCAGGATGGCCGTATCACCATCAATGATGTTGATGTGCCACAAATTGCAGTGGATGATTTTGTTGAACCTTACCTGAGGCAGGGGCGGACTGGTGGATTCCCGCGTTGCGCAGAGAGGACGGGTGACGAGTGTATCAAGAGGCGATACATGGAGACCCTGCCGAATGATGTGTCCTATGCCGTCCTTGATATTCATGATGATCTTGACAATGGCAGGGTTTTTACGGTGCCGGCCGGCGAGTATTTCTTCATGGGTGACAATCGGGACAACAGTCTCGACAGCCGGGTGCGCCGCAACCAGGGCGGGCTGGGGACCGTGCCATTTGCCAATCTTGTTGGTCGGGCGGACCGTGTGATCTTTTCAGCGGCGGGCAAATCACTGTTCTATGTCTGGACCTGGCGCCCTGATCGATTTTTCAAGGCCATCTGATGGATCGGTCAGCGCGGATTGATGCTCTTGAAAGGCGTATTGGATACACATTCACGAATCGGAATCTGCTTGCGGAGGCATTGACACACAACTCGGTTGATGACGGCGCGGTGTCAAACTTCCAGCGTCTCGAATTCCTTGGTGACCGGGTTCTTGGATTGTGTATCGCCAGTGAGCTCATGTCGCGGTATCCTGAAGATGGTGTCGGCGATCTTGCCAAGCGGTTCATGGTACTGGTTTCCGGCAAGACCTGTGCTGAAATTGCCCGGAAAATTGAACTCGGGACAGCACTTCAGATGCAGGCCGGATCGAAAGGGAACACCCTGCGATCCAGCGAATCTGTTCTGGCGGATGCCATGGAGGTCCTGATTGCTGCGCTCTACATCGATGGTGGCCTGGAAGCAGCACGAGGCATTGTTCTGGATGCCTGGGATGGCTGGCTGGATCGCAGCCTTGATGAAATGCAGAATGCAAAGAGTCAGCTGCAGGAGCACCTGCTTGCGGTCGGGAAGCCATTACCGGTCTATCAGGTCGTTGAGCGTGTCGGGCCTGATCATGATCCACTTTTTACGGTTGAGGTGTCAATCAGTGGCGAGCGGTCGGCCCGGGCCCGGGCCGGCACGAAACAGGATGCAGAAAAAAAGGCCGCCGCCAGCATACTGCAACAGATCGGTGCCTGAGGTCCCCGACACCGCGTTTGCCACGATCGCACTGATCGGTGCACCGAATGCCGGCAAATCCACCCTCCTGAACCGTCTGGTCGGCACGAAGGTTGCGATCGTGACCCATAAGGCCCAGACGACACGATCAGTATTGACAGGAATCAGTGTCAACAACAGCACACAACTGGCGTTCATTGATACTCCCGGGATCTTTGCGGGTCGAAAATCCCTTGATCGGGCCATGGTTGCAGCAGCCTGGCGGAGTCTGGGTCGGGCGGATATCGTCGTACTGCTTGTACCGGCGTTCGGAAGAGCGAGGCAGCAGTCAGAGATGATCCTGGACGATCTCGTCCAGCGCCGATCTGCAGGCCAGCACTGTCTTCTGGTCATCAACAAGATCGACCGGGTCAAAAAGCCAGACCTGCTCTCGCTGGTTGCGGAGTTCAGCCGGGCCTGTGATTTTGATTCGGTGTTTATGATTTCGGCTCTCAATGGTGATGGTGTCAATGATCTTTATGATTGGATGGCTGCCAGTGCAGAACCGGGGAAATGGCCCTATGATCCCGATCAGCTGATTGATGCCTCGTCGGCATTTGCGGCGTGTGAGATCACCCGCGAGAAACTCCTGCTTCGACTGCATCAGGAGCTGCCGTATCGTCTGACCGTCGAAACGGAGGAGTGGACAGATGCCCCGGATGGGTCCTTGACGATTCGGCAATTGATCTATGTTGAGCGCATATCACACAAGAAGATGGTCATCGGGGCCCGGGGCCAGACGATCAAGGAGATCGGTATGCAGGCACGCAGGGATATCGCTGCTTTGCTGGGCAGGGATGTCAAACTGTTTCTTCGTGTCAAGGAGCGCAGCAACTGGATGGAGGAGTCGGCACGGTATGCGCCCATGGGTCTGGAGCACCCTGGCGGGCATGCATGAACCAGCATCTGAGAACAGCAATCTGGGTCAGGGCCTATCTCAGCATTCTGGATCAGAAGTGCCTTTCAGCCTATGTTTTAAGTCGGGGTGACCCTGATTATGGCACTGTGCTGGTCAAGGTGACCGATCGCAATCGGCAGGCCCGTCTCATGCAGCGCGGGTTTGACCTGGCCAGGGACCAGTCGCGCTGGCTCTGTGTTGCTGAAGGGACGGACATTGAGATCGACCCCGTTGTCGAGCAGCAAAGGCGTTGTGATGAAGATCTGTGGGTTCTGGAAGTTGACTCGCCGGATGGTGAGCATTTTCTTCTTGATGACTGAGCGGGGATCGGGTGGAATGGACTGAGTCCGGTGTCCTGCTGACGTGCAGGCCGCACGGCGAAACCACAGCAATCGCCCATATTCTGGCACGGGAGAATGGGCGATATGCCGGCATTGTTCATGGTGCCACGAGACGGCATCTGGCACCGACATTGCAGCCAGGCAATCATTTCAAGGTCAAATGGCGGGCCAGGACGGTCGACAATCTCGGCTGGTTTGTCCTCGAACAGGAAAAATCGCGCTCCGTTGCGATCTGGAACAATCAACTGGCACTCGCCGGGATGACCGCGGCCTGTGCGCTGCTCGACCTCCTGGTTCCGGAACGGATGGCCTATCCCGCGTTGTATGACGCAACAATCAGGCTTCTTGATGGCATGATGGAAGGGAATGCCTGGCAGATCCGGTACGGGCTCTGGGAGAAACATCTGATCGAGACCATTGGCTTTGGCCTTGAGCTTGACCGATGTGCCGTCACCGGATCAGCGGAATCACTCATCTACGTATCGCCGAGGACAGGCCGGGCGGTCAG
>JAPOSK010000122.1 GCA_026709725.1 Paracoccaceae bacterium
CTGCGGAATGGGTCAGGATTATCCGGGCTGCCCACGGTTTGGGGATTCCGACATCAGCAACGATCATGTACGGGCATGTGGATGCCCCCGAGCACTGGGCTGCCCATCTCGCCCTCCTGCGCTCCATCCAGGACGAAACAGGAATGTTCACCGAGTTGGTTCCCCTGAGTTTTGTCCACACCGACTCGCCGCTCTGGCGTGAGAATCCGCTCAGGGTGCGTCCCGGTCCCACCACGGATGAAGTGGAGCTCATGCATGCCGTTGCCCGGATCATGCTGCATGGCTCGATTGGAAATATACAGGTCAGCTGGACAAAACTCGGGGCCGAGCGGGCCCGTGCGCTGCTTGCATGCGGCGTCAACGATCTGGGCGGGACACTGATGAACGAGAGCATATCACGCGCTGCCGGTGCACGGCACGGACAGGAAATCACCGCACGGGAACTCTGTGACCTGATTCGCTCGGCTGGCCGGACTCCTGTCCAGAGGACAACCGTCTATGACACCATCGAGGTCTTCGCTGACCACGATCCGGTTGCCCTTGCACCCCTTGTCGATCGATGTGCCCGGGATCCACTTGACTTTCTTTCGACAGGAGCATCCCCGCGGCATGAGTGATCGTCTGCGGGTCACACTCCTTGCCGGTGGTGTCGGCGGGGCCAAACTCGCCGAGGGATTTGCCGCCCTCAAGACCGTGTCGTTGACTGTGATTGGCAATGTTGCCGATGATGATGTGTTTCATGGCCTCTGGGTTTCGCCCGACATTGACACCATGCTCTACACGCTTGGGGGCCGAATCAATCGCGAGCAGGGGTGGGGCGTTGCCGATGAGGGCCGGCGTGCGCTCACAGTCCTGCAGGAGCTTGGGGCTGACACCTGGATGTTTCTCGGTGACCGGGATCTCGGTCTGCACATCTATCGGACGGAACGTCTTCAAAAGGGGGATCGGCCAAGCCTGATCGTTCGGGACATTGCCGAACGCTTCGGGATTGCCGCACAGATTCTTCTGCCAACAGATGATCGGGTTCAGACCCGTGTCAGAACCGGAGATGGCTGGCTCGCTTTTCAGGAATACTTTGTCCGTGAGCGGTGCACGCCGCGGGTTCTGGAACTCCGGTATCAGGGAATCGGGTCCGCCAAACCCTCACCGGAGGCCATTGCCGCGATCGCAGCCGCCGATCTCGTGGTCATTGCCCCCTCCAATCCACTGGTCAGCATTGCCCCGATTCTGGGTATCGACGGCATCACCGAGGCGATCTGTGCAACCCGGGCACCGGTGCTTGCCGTCTCGCCCCTCATTGCCGGGCAGGCGATCAGGGGGCCGGCTTCTGCGATGATGGACACCCTCGGTCTGCAACCCGATGTGAAGGGGGTGGCCGGCATCTATGCCGGCATTGCCGGGTCTCTGATGATCGATCATCAGGACGCAAGGCATGCGGATGCAATCCGGACGCTGGGCCTTGCTCCGGTCTGTTCTGATATTCTCATGCCGGACCGGGCGGGAAAGGTTCGCCTGGCCAGTGCGATCCTTGACCTTCTGCCTTCCCAAGCCGAACCCGGGAATCCATGACGACCCTGATTGTCGTGCCAATGAAGGATCCGGCGCAATCCAAGACACGCCTTGCGACGGTCCTCGCGGTCGGTGAACGCGCTGATCTGGCCAAACGCCTGTTCTGCCGCACGCTTGCGATCCTGCGGGAATCACAGATGACCGTGTCAGGCGAACTGGCATTCGATCTGGCCGTTGTCACCGCAAGTCAGGAGATTCGGGCGCTTGCCGATGATGCGGGGGTGACGGTGATCAGTGAGGAATCCGGTGGATCCCTTGGTGCTGCTGTCGGGCAATCCGCTGACTGGGCTGCCAGGCATGACTACACAAGGCTGGGAATTATCCCGGCTGATCTGGCCGCGCCGGATCCGGAGGATCTGCGCCGCTTGCTGGCCAGACATGAACCGGTCGTTGTCTGCCCATCGCTCTATGCAGGCACCAATGCGCTTCTGGTTGCGCCACCCGGGGCCATTCCGTTCTGCTACGGTCCGCACTCAGCCGAGCGGCACCTTGCAGCAGCGCGGACTCTTGGGCTTGCAGCGTGCAGCATCAACCTGGACAGTTTCCGGCTTGATATCGATACATCCGACTGTCTCAGCACGGCATTGGCAACGGATCAGTCCCTTCTGCGCGAGTCCCGCCGGGATGAGTCCCCGCCGGAAAGGGCCGTGAGATGAGCGCCGGCGTGCGGATCATGGCGATTCCTGATATCCCGGAGATTCATCCCGGTGATGACCTAGCGACATGTCTCGGCGATGGCCTGGCAGCCATGGGCGGTGTCGAGGATCACGATATCCTGGCCATTGCCCACAAGGTGGTCTCAAAATCAGAGGGGTGTCTCGTTGATCTGGCCACCGTCACACCATCAGCCGAGGCCCGCCGCCTGGCCGGGGCGTTGAACAAGTCGCCGGGCAAGGTGGAGGTTATCCTCGGTGAGAGCACCCGGATCGTGCGTGCGTTCCGGCATCCGGGGCAGCGGGAGGGAACGCTGATCTGTGAGCACCGGCTGGGGTTTATCTCGGCGAATGCCGGTGTGGATGAATCGAATGCAGCAACCGAAAACACCGTGATCACATTGCCACAAGACCCTGATGTGAGTATGCAGCGGCTGGGCAGGGCACTTGAATCCCGATTCAATCGGACATTGGGTCTGGTCATGACCGATACGTTTGGTCGACCGTGGCGGTTGGGGCAGGTCAATGTCGCGGTGGGGCTCTATCGTGTCCCGGCCCGCGTATCGGATATCGGGACCAGGGATGCGTGGGGACGCATGCTGAGGGTGACAGAGCCCGCACTGGCGGATGAGATTGCCGCTGCATCGGGGCTGGTTGTCCGCAAGGCCGGTCGGACTCCACTGGTCCTCATGCGGGGACTTGACTGGGTTCCTGATGAGTCAACCCGGACGCAGGATCTTCTGCGGACAAGTGAGGAGGATGTGTTTCAATGACACTTGCCATTATCGGTGGCACAGGACCCCAGGGTCAGGGTCTGGCCTTGCGTTTCGCCCGTGCGGGCGTGCCGATTGCACTCGGTTCACGAACCGAAGAGCGCGCGCAGGCGATCGCCGGGACGCTGATGTCACGCCTGCCATCCGGCAGTGCTGCCATCACCGGATTTGAGAATACAGCAGCCGTCGCGGCTGCGAGCGAGAAGGTCATCATCGCTGTCCCGTGGTCCGCACACAATGCAACCGTCGCATCACTGAAGGAAGCACTGGCCGGCAAGATCGTGATCGACATTGTCGTTCCGCTCAGGGAGGGCGATCCCAAAAAAGTCGCAATGCCGCCCGAGGGGTCGGCAACCGAAGCCGCACAGGCCATACTCGGCCCGGACATCCCTGTCATGGGGGCCCTTCACAATGTCTCGGCTGTCACGCTCAACGCACTTGACCAGGCGATCAACTGTGACATTCTCGTCTGCGGCAATGGTCTCGAGCCCCGCAAAAAAGTCATGGCACTGATTGAACAGCTGGGGGTCGCTGTCTACAATGCCGGTGATGCCGAATCAGCCCGGTGCCTTGAGGCAATCACGCCGATTCTCATCCGGATCAACATATCCAGGGCGGTCCCGTTCACACACGCCGGAATCCGGATCTGGCCGCCGGACCACGCAGAGCGGGATCATTAACAGCAAGGGAGTTAGGACCATGGAATTCGGAATCACATTCAAGGGTTTTGTCGAGCCCGATCGTGCGCGCAAGCTTGTTGTCCAGGCCGAAGAAGCCGGATTCAGGCACTGCTGGTTCTATGACAGCCACATCCTCTGGCGCGAAAGTTACCCGGCGATGGCCATGTGTATGGAGCACACCCGGACTCTGCGCTTTGGTCCGTGTGTGACCAACCCCAATACGCGTGAATGGTCAGCGGCCGCATCACTGTTCGGGTCTCTGGCCCATCAGTCCGGTGGACGGTTCGATATCGGTGTTGGACGTGGTGACAGCGCTGTCAGGGTGATGGGGCGGAAACCCTCCACGCTGGCCCGCATGGATGAGTTCATCGATGTGGTCAGGGCACTGGTGCGCGGAGAGGAGCAGCAGTATGGCGATGTACCAAATCCGATTCAGTTCCCATGGGCAACGGGCTACGAGTTGCCGGTGTGGGTTGCGGCCTATGGACCGAAGGCCCTCGATTCGGCCGGTCGCAAGGGCGATGGTCTCATCTTGCAGATTGCCGAGCCGGCCATCTGCAGGTGGTTGGCCAGCCAGGCGCTTGAGGCAGGGAGAAACGCTGGTCGGGATATGTCCGGCTACCGGATCATGTCTGCCGCGCCAGCCTACCTTGGCGATATGGCGGACTGTCGTGAAGCGACGCGCTGGTTCCCGGCCATGGTCGGGAATCATGTCGCGGATATTGTTGAGAAATACGGGACCGATCGCGATGACATCCCGCCATCGCTCACGGCCTACATCAAGGACCGGAAAGGGTATGACTACTCCAAGCACGGACAGTCCGACAACCCGTATCTCGATTTCATTACCGATGAGATCATTGAGGGATTTGCCGTCCTCGGCACACCCGAAGACCACATTGCCAAACTGCAAACCCTGGCAGCCGCAGGCATCACCCAGTTCAATATCTATCTTGACAACGGAGACGAGGAGAACATCATCGCCGAATACGGTCGCACCGTGATCCCGGCTCTCAGCGGGTGAGCGGGCGGGATCTTCGAGCCACGTTATCGGATTGACGTCAGCAGTAAGTCCGTCACTCCCGGTCGGATGGGTGAGATGAGGCAGATCCACTGCCTGTCGGGGGCACTCTCCAATGAATCCCCATAAGGATTCAGTGCTCAACAGTTTGCCCATCCCCGGCTGATGCCGCGCCCGGGTCACAGCCGCCTTCTGATGCAGTCAGATTTCCATTGGATGGGCTCCGGCCGGAAGAGGTGCGGGGGGATGGTGGTGCTGCGGGAGGCGTGCAGGAAGCCGGTTGCCATTCCCTGCCTGCACCCGGATATGCAATGCGCTGGTGTGCAGCAGATGTTTGGGTTGGCTTCCTCCTGATCGTTACTCCCTCCCGGCCTTTATGTTCCAGCCCGTGCGTTGAATGGAGGAATCAGGGGATGCGGCTCAATTGTGTGGGGCACACCATGGCCGTTATGCCGGCTCTGTGTGTTCTTGTGGGCGGCAATGGGCATGGACCGGTACAGAAATCGATACAAGCCCTCCCGGGCTGCTGTCCGGGAAGTCAATCATGCGGTCAGTCAGGGAGCGTCCCACAAGTCCGGGCCCACCCAAAATCGAGAGGCCGGGTTGAGAAATGAACGCACTCGGACCAGGACATGGTCTTCTTCTGAAATTCGAGCGGTTCGATGATCTGTAATGTGGCTGTCGCCAGCGCAGAACTGTCCGCCCTCATTGCGGCGGCGGAGAGTGGTGAGGATGTCGTTATCGCCCGCGGCGGAGACCCGGTCGTGCAACTGGTTCCGATTCGCCCGCGTCGCGGATTCCGAATGGGCGTTCTGGATGGAAAGCTGACAAATATCCCCGATTTTTTTGAACCGATGTCAGATGATGAACTGGATCTTTGGGATTGAGTGCACTTCTTCTTGACACCCATGCACGGGTCCGGAGCCTTTCACGACCGTCACAGATCAGCCCCGTGAGTCGCTCGCTGATTCAGCGCGCTCGGAAAATCCATGTTGCGCCATGCGGTCTCCACGAAATCGCTTGGAAGCATCATATTGGCAAATGGCCGGAAGTCGGTGCACTGCTTGCCCAATTTCCTGATTTCCTTCGAGCCCAGAATGGCCGGTTTGCCCCGTACACAGCGAAAATGGCACTTCTTGCCGGCACCATGGATTGGCGGCAGCGGGATCCTTTCGACCGCATGATTGCCGCAACGGCAATCGAATTGTGTTGCCCCCCTGTCTCAAAGGATCGGTCATTTGATGGACCTGAATCGCAACATGGGTGGTGTGGGAGAATTTGGAACTGAACAGAGGCAGGTTCATGTTCACCTCCGCTGCCCTCGATTTCGATTGCACGCTCAACTGTGCGGTGTGATGTCCGCACAGGTCCAGGCATCTGGACAGCGGCCAAACCCAATCAGGTGGCAAGGGGGGAGGTCGGGGCGGCATTCCCCGAATATGCCCCGGCTGCCGCCATCAGGCGCACACAGCCCCATCCGGCCAGACCTGTTGAATCCACCACCATGGCCAATGGCACATTGCGGCCAATCACAGACAGACTGTTTCCATCGGACTGGTAGCGGGGGAGGGACTTGAACCCCCGACACGCGGATTATGATTCCGCTGCTCTAACCAGCTGAGCTACCCCGCCACGCGCAAATTCCGGCAAATCGCGGTGGTGCAATTATTCCATGAATGCCATAGGGTCAACTGACAAACCCGGCAGTCTTCCGATGTTGACTGTGAGGGCAGTCGGCTGGCAACTGTGATGGGAAGAGATGTCGGAGCCATTGGTTGGATCGGTTGAAGATGTGCAGGCCATGCTTGGCAGGGTCGGATATGTGTGTGACCGACCGTTGGGCATCGCTGCATTTCTCGCTCTCAAGGTGAATCGCCCGCTTTTTCTTGAGGGTGAGGCCGGCGTTGGCAAGACCGAGATTGCATCAGCGATTGCAACCGGGCTGGACCGACAGCTGATTCGCCTGCAGTGTTATGAAGGCCTCGATGCCAATCTGGCAGTGTATGAGTGGAACTTTGCCGCCCAGATGATCGCAATCCGCACGGCGGAAGCGAGTGGCGGGATTGATCGCCAGGCGGTCGAGAAGGAACTCTACTCCGAGGCTTTCCTCATTGCACGGCCCCTGCTGCAGGCCCTGCAGACCCCATCCGGCAACCCGCCCGTTCTCCTGATTGATGAGATTGATCGTGCCGATGAGCCCTTTGAGGCATTCCTTTTGGAGGTGCTGGGGGATTTTCAGGTCACGATCCCCGAACTCGGAACAATTCGTGCAGACAGGCCGCCGATTGTCATTCTGACCTCGAACCGAACACGTGAGGTCCACGATGCTCTCAAGCGGCGGTGCTATTATCATTGGGTCGACTATCCCGACTTTGATCGTGAACTGGAGATTGTCCGCGCGCAGGTTCCCACGGTGCATCACGATCTGTCACGTGATGTTGTTGCCTTCGTTCAGGCATTGCGAACGGAAGATCTCTTCAAGAATCCCGGCATCGCCGAAACCATCGACTGGGCAAAATGCCTGTTGGCACTTGATGTGATTGAGCTGACTCCGGAGACGATCTGCAATACACTGGGCGCGGTGCTCAAATACCAGGATGACCTGGCGCGGATTGGGAATTCGGAAGCCGCCCGGATTCTTGATGCCGCCAGGCAGGATCTGCAGCATCCTGCGGGCGAATGATGTCCGGGATCTGTCAGTGCCTGATCACGGGGATGGGTGTCTAGATGGTTCCGGATGTTCCCGAGGACGGCAAACTCGCCAACAACATCATTTACTTTGCCAGGGCCCTGCGCCGCGCCGGGATCGCGGTTGGGCCCGGTCAGATTGTTCAGGCAATCCGGGCCGTCCATGCTGTCGGGTTTGCCGACCGGGCTGATGTCTACTGGACGCTGCGCGCGTGTTTCCTGACGCGCGGGGAGCAGTCGGCTGTCTTTGCCCAGATGTTCCGCCTCTTCTGGCGCGACCCGCGATACCTTGAGCATATGATGGCCATGATGATGCCGGCGATGCGGGGTGTGAGTGAAGACTCCATGGCAGCACCGGCTGCACGGCAGGCCGCCGATGCACTCCTTGATGGTCCTGCCGCCAGCCGGATCGCTGATAATCCGGCAACGGACAATGCTGCAGAGGTCATGATCGATGCATCCGGCACCACCTCGGCCAACGCCACATTCCATACGATGGATTTCGAGCGCATGTCCGCTGACGAGGTCCGTGAGGCGCGCAGGGTCATCGCCCGTTTTGAGCTTCCGGCACCGCCCCTGATCTCTCGCCGATTGCAGCGGGCGGATCAGGGCCATCGCGTTGACCGCGCGCGGACCCTGCAGAGCGCCGCGCGCCGCGCCGGTCACATGTCCTGCATCCATCGTCAGGTTCCACGCCGAAGACGGCCCGATCTCGTCGCACTTTGCGACATCTCCGGCAGCATGTCCGCCTACAGTCGGACGCTGCTGCACTTTCTTCACGCCATCATGCACAGAGCCAATGCCGGCTGGTCAAGGGTTCACGCATTTACATTCGGGACCACACTGACCAATATCACTCCCATGCTGGCAAAACGGGAAGTCGATGACGCCCTTCAGGCGGCCGGACAGTCCGTTGAGGGCTGGAATGGCGGCACGCTGATCGGTGCCTGCCTCAGGGAATTCAATGTCAGGTGGTCGCGCCGTGTTCTCAGCCGGGGCGCACTCGTCCTCCTGATCTCTGATGGCCTAGAGAGCGGCGACACTGAGCAACTGATCACCGAGTCCCGCCGATTGCAGCGCACGGCCCGTCGCGTTATCTGGCTGAATCCGCTGCTGCGCTGGGAAGGGTTTGCGCCAAATGCCAGGGGGATCAGGGCACTTCTGCCCCATGTGGACTGTTTCCGCTCTGCGCATAACCTCGCGACGCTCGCCGCGCTCGCCGAAGCCGTTCGGCAAGCGGAGGACCGTGGTGACCGGGACCGTCTGCTGGCGATGATGCAACAGGATTCAGGGGTCATGCAATGACGGTGCAGGCGCAATCGCACCCCTCCGGGTCTGTTCCTGAACAGGCACTCACCTGGTACCGGGATGGCGGGGCTGTCCTGGCCACCGTCATCAGGACCTGGGGGTCGGCACCGCGCCCGGTTGGCAGTCAGGCTGCAATCGGTGCATCCGGCGCGCTCGCAGGGTCCGTATCCGGGGGGTGTGTGGAAGGAGCAATCATTGCGGAAGCATCCGGGGTTATCGAAACCGGAGAACCGCGGATTTTCGAGTTCGGCGTCAGTGATGATGATGCCTTTGCCGTTGGCCTCGCCTGCGGTGGACAGATTTCTGTCATGGTCGAACCGGTCGGGAGTCCTCCGGGCCTCAGTGTGGCCATCCTTGAGCAGTTGATTGCCTGTCGCGAGGCGCGGCAACCGGTCGCGTTGCTGACCAACACCCGGACCTGGGAACGGCGAGTGCTGGAACGTTCCGAACATCAGTCTGAGACGGGACAGGATGAGCCTGCAGCGGATTTGCATGCACATCTGCGCAGTGACAGCAGCACCCGGGAGGGAGACTGGTTTGTTCATGTTTTCAGCCCACCGCTGCGCCTGATGATTGTCGGTGCTGTCCATATTGCCCAACCGCTGGTGACCATGGCTGAACTCTGTGGATATGAAGTCACCGTGATCGATCCGCGCGAGATGTTTGCCACAAGGGAACGCTTTCCGGATGTCGCGATCCACACCGAGTGGCCCGATGATGTTCTCTCTGTGTTGCAGCCGGACAGCCGGACTGCCCTTGTGACACTGACCCATGACCCGAAGATCGATGATGCCGCACTTCTCTGCGGTCTCGGAACCGACCTCTTTTACATCGGCAGTCTTGGTTCGCGGCGAACCCACGCCAGGCGACTGGAGCGTTTGCGGCAATGCGGGGCGGACAACAATGCCCTGCAGCGCATCCATGCCCCGATCGGTCTGGATATCGGTGCCGCCACCCCGGCTGAAATCGCTCTTGCGGTGCTGGCGGAGATCACGCACACACTGCGGCACGGGGACGACGACGGGTGAAGTTCCGGACTGTTCCGATCGAGGAGAGTCCCGGGGCAATTCTGGCCCACTCCCTCAAATCGGAAGCCGGTCGCCTGAAGAAGGGGAAGCGCCTTGATCATCACGATGTCGAAGCCCTGCGTCGCATGGGAATGACGGAGGTGACAGTTGCCCGTCTTGATGCCGACGACCATGATGAGGATACCGCCGCGGATCTGATCGCCGAGGCCCTGATTGCCGGCGTCCCGGGTTTACGTCGGACCCCGGCTGTAACCGGACGGTCCAATCTTCATGCCGATATCACCGGAGTGCTGGCAATCAGGGCACAAAGCGTCATTCAGTTCAATGAGATCGGCGGCGGAATCACGCTGGCAACGCTGCCCGACCTTGCCCGGGTTCACCCTGGTGCAATGGTCGCAACGCTCAAGATCGTCACCTACGGTGTGCCCGCGCAATCTGTTGACCGGGCCCGGACGCTGGCAGGGGATGTCTTTGCATTATGGCCTGTCATGATCCAGACAGCCGGTCTGATCATCACACGGCACCCCTCAACCCCGGATGCATCAATCACAAAGAGCAGGCGCGTCATTCACGACCGCCTGTCAGGCCTTGGTCTTGCGCTGAAGGACAATTGCGTGGTTCCGCATACCGTCACCGGAATCAGGAAGGCTCTTGCGCACATTTCCGGTGAAATCATTCTGATCCTGACTGCGTCCGCGACCTCCGATCTGCATGATACAGCCCCATTGGCGGTGCTCCGTGCCGGGGGCTGCATTGACCATTTCGGCATTCCGGTGGATCCCGGCAATCTTCTCTTCCACGGCTCCCTTGCGGATCGTCCCGTCATTGGTCTGCCCGGATGCGCACGCTCGCCGGCACTCAACGGAGCCGACTGGTTTCTTGAGCGGCTGGTCTGCGGGGTCCCGATCACATGTCGCGACATCGCCGCCATGGGGGTGGGTGGCCTGCTCAAGGAAATTCCCTCGCGGCCGTTCCCCCGTGACCGGTTATCTGGAACAGGATCCGTCGACACGGCATCAAAGTGAGGCAGTCAGTTGGCAGGGAGAAGTGCCGGACATTGGCCAGATCAAAAAAAGTTTGAGAACGTCATGGATTTTCTGCTATACGGTTCATGGCAGACTACAGGGAGGACGGAAGATGCCGAAAGTTCAGATGAGAGTGAATGGCAGGGAGGTCGCCGCCGAGGTGGAGGGCAGGGCGGTTCTGTCGGATTTCCTGCGGGACAATCTGCGGTTGACCGGAACGCATGTCGGCTGCGACACGAGCCAATGCGGTGCATGCGTTGTCCATGTCAATGACAGGGCGGTGAAATCCTGCACGATCTTCGCTCTTGAGGCCAATGATGCCGATGTTGTGACCATCGAGGGCATGGCGAATCCGGATGGCTCGCTTGGTGTCATACAACAGGCTTTTCAGGACAATCATGGTTTGCAATGCGGCTTCTGCACCCCCGGCATGGTCATGTCTGCTGCAGCGCTTCTGGCAGAAAATCCGGATCCCTCGGAGGCTGAGATCCGGGACTATCTTGAGGGAAATCTCTGCCGCTGCACCGGATACCACAACATTGTGAAATCGATTCAGGCCGCTGCCGGCATGGTTTAGACGGCACCGCATCAGGGGATCGGAAGCAAAGAAGAGACACAAAGAGAGATGTGCATTCAGGCCAAGGGAGGACAGTATGCCAAAAGATAGCGGAATCGGAGCGAGCACTGTCAGACGGGAAGATGTCCGATTCCTCTCGGGCAGCGGTCGGGATACGGAGGATTTCAACGTTCTGGGGCAGAACTAAGGGGATTTCTGACATGTAGAGATTGCCCACGGAACCATCAACGCCATCGACAGTACAGCCGCAGCTGCCATGCCCGGCGTTGTTCGGATTTTCACCAGTGAGGATTTTGCTGATGTCGGCACGCTGCCGTGCGGCTGGCAGGTGACGGACAGGTTTGGAGAACCGATGAAGGAGCCGGGGCATCCAATTCTTGCCCGGGGCAAGGTTCGGCATGTTGGCGACCCCATTGCCGTGGTTGTCGCTGACAGTCTCGGTCAGGC
>JAPOSK010000108.1 GCA_026709725.1 Paracoccaceae bacterium
TCTCGCTGCCACGATCTTCGCAACCGTGGCAGCACTTCACGCAAATGCCCGTCCGCTATCCAAATCAGTCCGGCTCATCGAATACGTCATCTTCCTCCCCTTCCTGCTTCCCCCGATCATTACCGGACTTTCACTCCTGATTTATTTCAGGGAAGCGGGAATTTCGCGTGGCCTCACGACAGTCATCATCGGTCATGCAGTGTTCGTGCTGGCCATCATCTATCGGATCATCCTCACGCGCCTGAACGCGCTCAGCCGCAGTTTTGTCGAGGCAGCCCATGATCTCGGAGCCAGCAGGTTTCAGACCTTCCGTTTCGTCATTCTGCCAAACCTGCGCATGCCGCTTCTGACAGCGGGTATCCTCGCATTTGCCCTGTCATTTGATGAAACGATGATCACGCTGTTTCTGGCGGGAACAGATCCCACGCTGCCCGTGCGGCTCTATGCCATGATGCGGGTCGGGTTTACTCCGGAAATCAATGCCCTGATCACACTGATCCTCGGTTTTTCAATTCTCCTGACATCTGTCTTTGCAATCGCATGGCACCGCAGCAGCAGGGTTGGGCGATTGTATGCCTGATTGCCCGCTTCGATCAATGCCACCCCTGTCACAGGGAAGAAGCCGGGAGGTGGATGATCACCCAAAGTTGAGGATGCCGGATTGTGAGGTTCTGATATGACACTGCACCGCTTTGACGGCCAGATCGCCTTGGTGACAGGCGGTGCACGCGGTATCGGGCTGGCCATAGGAATGCGTCTTGCCGAAGAGGGCGCGACAGTGATTCTTGCTGACGTTGACAGTGATGAGCTGGGGCGGGTGACATCCGCCGGGAAAGGTCCGGGGCGGATACTTCCGGCCACGCTTGATATCGCGGACCGGGCTGCTTGCGAGGATCTGGTGGCCCGCATTTCCAGGGACCATTCGCGGCTAGACATCCTTGTCAACAATGCGGCAATCCCCGATATCTGCCCCTATCCAGAGCTGACGATAGACCGATTCCGTGCCGTAACCCGGGTCAATCTTGATGGTGCGCTTGTCTGCACCCTTGCCGCAGTCCCGCTGATGGAGGCCACAGGCGGACGCATTTTGATGATGGCCAGCATCATGGGACAGTTCGGGTCTCCCGATTCCGTGCCCTACTCAAGCGCAAAGGGCGGGATTGTGAACATGGTGCGTGCCCTTGCCTGCGATCTGGCGCCCCGGGGAATTACGGTCAACGGCATCGCTCCCGGCTTCATTGATACGCGGATGGCCCGTCTCGCTGATGGGAGCCATGAACACCGGACCGACTGCTTCAGGACTGTCTATCTCCGGTATCGAAAGATCCCGCTTGGCCGTCCGGGAAACCCGGAGGACATCGCCGGGTCTGCATGCTTCCTGGTGTCATCGGATGCGGCATATGTAACGGGTCAGATTCTTGCAGTTGATGGAGGGGTCACGGCCACCTTTTGATGCCAGTGACACCTGCATCTAGGGCCCCGGAACATTTAGGCTATATCACTTGAGTGCCATTCGTCAGCCAAAACACTGATAGCATGGTTTGCTGACCATGTCCGAGACCGGATTTCCGTCCTGCACCCCTGTCTTTGTACGGTTTCCCGGCATTCAGCATGCTGATGGCACTTTGATAGATCAATTCCAAAAAAGGAAGGGGGATGGCAGAGCCATCCCCTTGGCAGTGTGAACAGTTTGAATTCAGAGTCGAGCTCCGATCAGGAAGACTTGCTCACACCTGCCTTATTCGCCTTGACAGGATTGCCAGCAGATAGGAGGACTTCCAGAGTATCGATCTGGATCTGTCTGGCAATTTCAGCGAATTTCGTCATGTAGTCTGCCGATGAGCCAACGGAAGCGGTGCCGAGATCGGCAATTTTCCGGACATAATCGGTCGGATTCTCATTTGCCGCATTGACTTCATTGAGTTGTCCGAGAATTTCACGTCCCCACTTGGTGGACACTTCAGCACTCTTTTCGGCGGCCGAGATCGCAAGTTCAGAAAGTTTCTGGTTCACGGTCACGGAATCGTTGACCGCTTTCCTGAACGATGCAGGATCGGTTGGCATCTTTTCCAGAATTGCCTTGTAGTCGCCTTTCGCAAAATCATACATATTCGTTACTCCTCGTAATGTATGCTCTCCAGTTGCAACCTATATGGTGCTGCACCGCAGCAATTCAAGCATTTTTTCTGCACCGCAGCAATTTAATGGCAAAAAATTACTTTAAGTCTATAATTCTTATGGTTTAATTATTTTTACTTTCAGTGAAGACATGTGTTCGCCCAATCATGCCATGCCCGGAGAGGCCCCTTTCAGCCGACACGGTCACCCCATTCCCTGCGGGAATCCCTCTTGTGGAACAGCAGTCCTGACCTGCCATCGGTCAGGTCAATCCAGATGACAGGCATCTCGCGCTGCAGCAGGCACTCCCGGCGAAGAGTTGCCGGTTTCAACCTGAATGACATGTGCAACGGCTTTGTGTCATGCACCGGTGCGGCATGCAGAGATCAGGGTCGGCATGGTGCGTTATCGACCCCTTTGAGGATTTGGGCGCAGATGGTGGACAATTCAAACGCATGTGCTATAATCGATCCAGAGGTTGGAGTTATCAGGGCAAACTCCATTTGGAGACCGGTGTTGCAACACCGGTCTCACTCTTGAAGGATTCTATCGCCATGACAGTGTGTTCCCAACCAATTCTGGGGAATGTCTTGCGGCTTGCGGCATGGTTGCTTACGGAGAATGCGTGAGTGAAGATATGCCATCACCGGAATGAGGGTGGGATCGCCATTGCTTGACTTATCGCCATATGTGTCCGACGAAATCAGGAAGACCACCTGTTATATGTGTGCCTGCCGCTGTGGGGTCGATGTCCATGTGCGGGATGGACGGGTTCGCTATCTGCAGGGCAATCGTGACCACCCGGTCAATCGTGGAGTCCTCTGCGCCAAGGGCTCAGCGGGGATGCTGCATCAGGAATCGCCGGCCCGTCTTCGGGCCCCGCTCCTCCGGTCCGGTGAGCGTGGCAAGGGCACGTTTCAGGAAATCAGCTGGGATCATGCCCTGGGATTGGCGACAGAGTGGCTGGCGGAAATCCGGCAATCCGATCCGTCCAGACTTGGATTCTTCACGGGGCGTGACCAAAGCCAGGCCCTGACCGGATGGTGGGCACAGCAATTCGGAACACCGAATCATGCGGCCCATGGCGGCTTCTGCTCGGTGAATATGGCAGCGGGCGGAATCTATTCGATCGGCGGCTCCTTCTGGGAGTTTGGCCAGCCGGACTGGGACAGAACAAAGCTGTTGCTGCTGTTTGGTGTTGCAGAGGATCATGATTCCAATCCCCTGAAGATCGGTCTGGCAAAACTCCGCCGTAATGGGGTTCGTATCATTTCCGTCAATCCGGTCTGCACAGGCTACTCTGCGATTGCCGATAACTGGCTGGGCATCACACCCGGCTCCGATGGTCTGCTGATCATGGCGATTCTGGGCGAGCTCCTCCGCTCGGGATCGATTGATGCAGAGGCACTGCGTTATACGACCAATGCCCCCTGGCTGATCACTCTTGATGCAGGCGCGCACAGCGGTCTGTTTGTTCGTGACAGGGATGGCACACCGATGATTTGGGATGCAGCGACGAACAGTCCACAGCCCCACGACCACCCGACTGCCAGACCACATTTATCGGGTCGCTATCAACTTGATGACGGAAGGGCGGTCACACCTGTCTTCACCCAGGTCGTTCATGAGTATCTGCAGCCATGTTACCGACCAGAGGCTGTCGCTGAACGAACCGGGATCGGTCCGGCGACGATCCGCTGGCTCGCGGCCGAAATCGCCGGGACCGCATTCGGGAAATCCGAGGATATGCCTCTGAGATGGACAGACTGGCGGGGCATTCAGCATGCATCGGTGACATCACGACCGGTTGCCATCCATGCCATGCGCGGCATCGCGGCACACGGAAACGGCTTTCAGACCTGCCGGGCCCTTCATGTCCTTCAGATGCTCATCGGATCTGTTGATGCTCCCGGAGGGACCCGCTACAAGGCCCCGTATCCCAAACCCGTCGAGATGCACCCGCGCCCATCGGGCCTCGAGGGTCCCGGCCTTCCCCTGCAGGGTCCGCCATTGGGCTACCCCCTCGGTCCGGAAGACCTGCTGGTCAATGAAGACGGGTCACCGCAACGCATCGACAAGGCCTATTCGTGGGAGGCACCGCTCGCTGCCCATGGACTGCTGCACATGGCCATTCCAAATGCCTGCGCAGGTGACCCCTATGACATCAGTGTGTTGATGATCTACATGGCCAATCTGGCATGGAACTCATCAATGAACACACCTGGAGCGATGAATGCCCTGACGGCCAGAAACTCCGACGGCAGCTACCGGATCCCCCGGATCATTGTCTCTGATGCGTTTGCTTCGGAAATGGTTGACTACGCCGATCTGGTTCTGCCGGACACAACATACCTTGAACGTTACGACTGCATTTCGCTCCTTGATCGACCCATCGGTGAAGCCGATCATGTCGGGGATGCCATTCGTCATCCGGTGCTCCAGGTCAACCGGGATGTCCGACCATTCCAGGATGTCCTGATTGATCTTGGAAACAGGCTTGAACTGCCCGGATTCACTGATGCAGACGGCACTGCCAAATGGTCCACATATCGCGAGTACATGGCACTCCATGAACGCAAACCCGGCATCGGGCCGCTGGCGGGCTGGCGCGGTGCTGATGGCTCGCAATCCCTGCGGGGAGCCGCCAATCCTGAACAGATCGAAAAATACATTGCCAACGGAGGGTTCTGGACAGCTGAACTTCCCGAAGAGACGCGGTATTATCGCAATATCAACATGACCTATCAGGACTGGGCTGCCGATTGTGGTCTGCTGGATGAACCATCACCTTTCAAGCTGCAACTTTATTCCGAACCGTTGCGCAAGTTTCAATTGGCCGCGGAGGGATTTGGCCCCCGCCAACCACCGGAGGATCTGCGGGAGAGAATCCGCTCTTCATTCAATCCCCTGCCGAACTGGTATGACATGCCGGCCTCGTCACCGGAGTATCCCTATCACGCCATTACCCAGCGCCCGATGGCAATGTATCATTCCTGGGGCACGCACAATCCGTGGCTCCGACAAATCCACAGTTTCAACCGCCTCTACATCCCATCCGGCATCTGTGACCGTGAACAGCTTGAAGATGACGACTGGATCTGGCTTGAATCCGATTTCGGCCGCATCCGAACCCAGATCAAGCGCATGCATGCCGTCAATTCCTCCACAGTCTGGACCTGGAATGCGATTGCGAGGCGCTCAGGCAGCTGGCGGCTGGCACCCGGGGCTTCAGAAAGCCGGCGGGGGTTTCTCCTCAATCACCTGATCTCCGAATTGCTGCCCAAACGCTCGGATGCGCAGCAGATGATGAATTCGGATCCGGTCACCGGTCAGGCGGCATGGTATGATCTCAGGGTTCAGATTCGGAAGGCCCCGGGGCCGAAATCAACCGGACAGCAGAACGCAGGGACACAGACCGGCCTTCCCGATATGGAACCCGTCGCATCTCAACTCCGCTATGGATCTGAGTGGACATCGACGTGACATCACTGCCGACCCGCACTGAGAAAAAACTGGGTCTGGTCATTGACCTTGACGTCTGCGTTGGCTGCCAGGCCTGTGTGGTCAGCTGCAAGTCATGGAACACAGGTGGGTACGGGGCACCGCTTGCCGATACTGAACCCTATGGTGATACGCCATCGGGTGCGTGGTTAAACCGTGTTCACAGCTACGAAACAGAAAATTACGGTCAAACTGGTGTCGTCCATTTCCCCAAGAGTTGTCTCCATTGTGATGATGCCCCCTGTGTCACCGTATGCCCGACAGGAGCCTCCTGGAAACGATCAGAAGATGGCATTGTTCTCGTTGATGAGAACAAGTGCATGGGATGCGGGTTATGTGCCTGGGCCTGCCCCTATGGCGCCCGGGAAATGTTCCATCGGCAGGTGTCATGAAAAAATGCACCCTGTGTGTTGACCGGATATACAATGAGAACATCCCCGAGGAGGATCGCGTACCGGCATGTGTCAGATCATGCCCGACCAATGCCCGGTTCTTTGGCGATCTTGCCGACCCGGACTCAGAGGTTTCCCGGTTGGTTTCAGATCGTGATGGTGTTGATCTCATGCCTGAACAGCGGACAAGACCGGCCAACAAGTATCTCCAACCCGGACGGCAGTCATCATGCGGTGATCCTGAGGCCTTCAATCTTGCCGAGCTGGCTGACCCGACACCGACCGGTATCCTTGGCTGGATTGATCGGAATCTCTCCAGAGTCTGAGGGCCTATGCACCCGGCACTATCGATTATTGTCTTCACATCCCTGTCGGGAACCGGTCTCGGACTTGGTTTTTGGACAGCGCTGACCGCACATGCAGCGCCTCCTCTTCTCATTGCCATTGCTGGCTTGCTGGCGGCAATGCTCACCTCGATTGGCCTTGTGTCTTCCCTTCTGCATCTCCGTCACCCCTCACGTGCCTGGCGTGCATTCTCCCAATGGCGTTCATCGTGGCTCTCGCGTGAAGGAATTCTGGCACCGCTCTGTGTCATCAGCATGGTCTTGCTTGGTCCGGGTGCGTTCACCACCGCCCCGCTCGGCTCCATTCCTGTTGTCCTGGTCCTGCTGCTCGCTCCGGCAGTGATCCTTACAACAGCCATGATCTATGCCCAGCTGCGTGCGGTTCCCGCATGGCGGACATGGCTAACCCCTGTCATGTTTCTCCTGTTTGGTGCCAGCAGCGGTCTTCATGTCCTGATGACTGCAACCGTGTGGTACCATGGCGATCTGCATCCCATCCCGCTCATCCTCGGGGCCGGTACTGACACGGCCGCAAACAGGGAGGGTCCGCTGTTGACCGCAATCATTATCAACACCATGGCATGGGGAACGATGGCGGCGTGGTGGCTCCGCCGCGACCGGATTGGTACGGGTCAATCAACACTGGCCACCGCAACCCGGCTCGCATCGGGGCATCGTATCACCCAGCTTGATCCACCGCACACCGAAAAGAACTATCTGCAAACCGAAATGGGCTACCACATCGCGCGCAAACACGCTCTTTCGCTGCGCTGGATTGCTCTTGTCCTTGGCTTTCTCGTCCCTACGCTTGCCGCCGGGAGCCTGCTGATCCTGCCAACGACCATGGCGCCCCCTGTGCTCACCGTCTTGAGCGTCGTCCATGGCACCGGTATCATGGTCTCACGCTGGCTTTTCTTTGCCGAAGCGACACATGTTCAGAGTCTCTACTACCATTCCGGCTGACAGAACCCCGGCCGCAACAGTTCCGACCCTGCCAACGGAACACATCCGACCCAGCACTGATCGTGACCGTATGCAGACTGGCTATGCGGTACAGATCGGCAGAGACAGCGGAGTGTTTCGTTACGGCTTGCGGTGAGACGCGCATGGCTTTGCCCCGCGGACTCTGCGGGATTACAGACTGGCTCGATCCGGCAGGTGACCCTGTCCGGCTTCGGCACACAAGAGGCTGCCACAGCCGGCGGAGGCCCTGGTGCTGCGTCTTCCCCCGCAGGGTGTCATGGGTGCGCGGTCCGGTTCCCGCCGGGTCCGGGAGGTGGTGGATCTGTGCCGATCCCGGCATGCGGGGTCTGCAGTGCGGCATAATCCTCCGGCGTGTCGATATCCGTGTAAAAGCCGGCGGAATCAAGCGGCAGGGCGTTCACAAGATCCGGGTTGGATCGCGTGAATTTCCTGCATCCGGGCTGCGTGCCCCGAGCAAGGATGCGGGCACGCAAACTGTGCGGGATGATAATCGGATTCCCGCGGTGCACACCATTGTGGGGGATGGAAATCCGGCGGGTGTCGGCCCTGTTGTGTGCTGCCATCAGGGCACCAATGTCCGCAGGGGTCAGCAGGGGCTGATCGCCGAGACCGATCAGGGTCGCCGAGGCTTCTGCGGCAGCGGCAAGCCCTTTTGCCACCGAAGACTGCTGACCCGTACTGTAATTTTCGTTGTGCAGGTATCGGAGAGACAGGCCCGCCAGCGCCGCCCTGATTCGGTCAGCGTCAAAACCGGTGACGACCCACAGATGGGGGCCAACGGCAGCCAGGTAGGTCCTGGCAACATGGCGGATTACCGGTCGACCGGCCCAATCCAGCAACAATTTGTTTTGCGATCCCATCCTGCGGGACAGACCTGCTGCCAGCAGGATGACATTGAAATCAACTGCTGTCACTTCGCTTGACCGGACCGCGACGAACAAGTGTGACCTCGGCAAGAATGGACAGAGCGATCTCCTCGGGTGTCACGGCACCAATGTCCAGCCCCGCCGGGGCCGATACAGATGCAATCCGCTCCTCGCTGAAATCCGCCTTGCGGAGATGAACCGAGAGTTTGGCGTATTTTCGGGCACTCCCCACAAAGGCAACACCATCGGAGCGGGCAGCGAGGGCCGAACGCAGGGCCTGGAGATCACCGCGGCCCTGGGTGGTGATCACAATGAAACGAAAGCGGTCTGCATCCGGGCTTTCGTCCAGGTCACGTCGGATGGCCCACTGGAATTTCGGGGCGATCTGCGCCAGCGCCCCGGCAACAGGGGACTTGCCGAGAATCACGAGTTCGGGCATCGGCAGACACGGCTCGATGAAGATCTCCACCGAGCCCTGAGATGGGCAACTGCTCCGGGCATACAGAACACCATCCGATTCTTCACCAGGATTGACACCCAGGGTCGAGAGATGCTCTTCTGGAGCAACAGAGATCAATTGCGGAGTGCCTGAATCCATGGCCAGAAGCGCGCCCCTTTTGACAGCACCGTGCGTGCATTCGCCACCGAGGAACCCCCGCTCAATGGATCCATCCGCACCGATCAGGGCCTTTGCTCCCGGTTTGGCCGCCGTCGCGCCGGCGGTGCGGATGATTGTCGCAAAAGCAAAGGGCTGGTTGCTGTCACTGAATTCCTGAATGATTTCAGCCATATCCGAGGGAAGGATTTTGGTCGCACTCACAGACGGACGAGCCTCCGTTCCAATGCAGCAAGATCATCAAGCGTATTGGCGGGTGCAAAGAGATCAAGAGACGGCAGGGCTGCGGCCATACCTGCGGCAACGGGTTGATAGTCCTGCCATCCCCTGAGCGGATTGAGCCACACAATCCGGCAGCCACGTTTGCGTAATTTTGCCAACGCCGCCTCCAGAATTGCAGGGGGCGACGTATCAAAACCATCCGAGAACACGATCACGACAGTTCGGCCATTGACAAGGCTGCGCGCATAGGTCCGGGCAAAATGTCCCAGACACTCCCCGATCTTTGTTCCGCCTCCAAATCCATCAGCCATTAATGACATGCGTCCAATGGCGCGCATGGCATCCTTGTCACGCAACGCTTCAGTGACCCGAACAAGCCGGGTATGAAACAGATAGGAATCAGCGGCAGGATTGGCGCGCATCAGCCCGGCGATGAAAGCCAGAAAGACCCGGGCATAGACCTGCATGGATCCTGAAACATCGCAGAGAGTCACGATGAAGCGCTCACGCTCCGGTCGGAATTTGCGGATCAGGTGGATTGGCTCACCACCCGTGGCAAGATTGCGGCGTATCGTGCGGCGGAAATGCAGGCCCATGCCCTTCCGGCTTGCAACCCGGCGCCGCGACAACCGGTCGCGCAACGCAGACCCAAGACGACGGGCAACCGCTTCTGCCTCGGCAATGTCAGCGGCATCGACCAGATCACGCAGATCGCATTGATGCAGATTGCGGGCAGCGGTCGCTGACAACTGGCCCTGGCCATCACCTGCGGACTCTTCCTGACCGTCATCGGGACTCGTCAGATGCCCCGGACTTCTCTGATCGATTTCCGCTGTCCGACGGGATGTCCTGACAGAATCAGAACCTGTGGGTGAATCCGATTTTGGCACGACCTTTTGCCGGACACGTCCCATATTCATCCAGTAGGCGTCAAAAAGCGCGTCAAAACGCCTCACCTCATCGTGACACCCTGTACAGACCGCCCGCAACGCAGCGCGGGCCAGCCGGGGACTCGAAGCATCCAGATGTGTCAATGCACAAAGTGCCATTTTGGTTTGCTGCACGCCCAGCCGGAGACCGCCATCACGCAGATGGGCCATGAATCCAGCCATCCGTGCAGCAGGGCCCGGATCCCGCGCAGCAAAGCGCGTCACCCGGCTCATGCCGCATTCCCAACGAGTCGCACGGCGACCTCGGGAGGGATTTGCGACCGATCCAATTGCGTTTTCAGCAAGGCCAGCATTGATTGATGCAGGGCCACCGGATCATCAGTCAGATCTGCGACACCAAGTCCGATGAGTGCAGCGGCAAAATCGAGAGTTTCGGCAATGCCCGGGACCTTCTCAAGCTCTTCCTTGCGAAGATTTTGAACAAACCTGACAATCTGGTCTGATAAGTTGAACTCGATATCCGGGCAATTCGCACGAAGGATCGCCAATTCTGTCGCACGGTCCGGATAGTCCACATAGACATAGAGACACCGGCGCCGAAGGGCATCGGACAAATCGCGTGTGCCGTTGGAAGTGAGAATGACAACAGGAATCGATTTTGCAGCGATTGTGCCAAGTTCGGGTATTGTGATCTGATACTGGGCCAGGATTTCCAGCAGGAAAGCCTCAAATTCCTCATCGGCACGATCAATTTCATCAATGAGAAGAACCGGTGATGTGTCCTGGGTGATGGCCTGCAGCAGGGGACGCTCAAGGAGATAGTCCCGGGAGAAGATTCGTTCCTCCACCACTCTCCCCGACTCACCCGCTTCGGACGCCGCGCGGATCGCCAGGAGCTGGCGCTGGTAGTTCCACTCGTAGATGGCCTGTGTTGAATCAATGCCTTCATAGCACTGGAGCCGAAGCAGGCTGGTCTTCTGCACCGCGGCCAGAACCTGCGCCAGTTCTGTCTTGCCAACACCCGCAGCACCCTCGACCAGCAAGGGTCGTTCGAGCGAGAGAGCCAAATGCAATCCGACGGCCAAGTCGTCAGTGGCAACATAATTCTGTTCGGCAAGGGCCAGTTGCAAAGCAGTCCAAGTCATGCCGGTGCCGCAGGTCAGGAGCACACAGAACTGTGCATCCCGGAGGGTTCAGCTGTGCAGCCCCAGATCATGTGCCGTCTGCCAGATCCGCCAGTGATCATGCGGCATGTGCGCATGTCGAAGACCAAAGGTCCGGAAGGCATCATGCACGGCATTCGAGAGGCACGGAACGCCGCCCACATGGGGACTCTCTCCGACTCCCTTGGCACCGATTGGGTGATGGGGGCTTGGTGTGACAGTATGGTCCGTCTCGAAATTGGGAACTTCCCAGGCGGTCGGCAGGAAAAAATCCATCAGGGTGGGTGTCTTCACATTCCCTTCCCTGTCATAGGCAATCTCCTGGCCGAGAGCAACAGCGAGGGCTTCAGTCAGGCCGCCATGGACCTGGCCTTCGATGATCATCGGGTTGATCCGTGTGCCGCAGTCATCAAGGGCATAGAATCGCTGGATGTCAACCTCCCCGGTATCAACATCAATATCCATGACGCAGATATAGGCTCCGAACGGGTAGGTCATATTGGGCGGATCGTAATAGCTCACAGCTTCGAGACCCGGCTCGATTCCGGGGATGGCCTGATTGTAGGCGGCGTAGGCAATATCCTTCATCGTCTTGAATTTTTCGGGTGCACCCTTCACCACAAAACGGTCAACGTCAAATTCGAC
This sequence comes from Paracoccaceae bacterium, assembly GCA_026709725.1. GTDB lineage: Bacteria > Pseudomonadota > Alphaproteobacteria > Rhodobacterales > Rhodobacteraceae > MPNP01. Next base: position 11,742 of record JAPOSK010000108.1, read on the forward strand.
ATCATCGTCATGCACCTCAAGAAGA
>JAPOSK010000433.1 GCA_026709725.1 Paracoccaceae bacterium
TCTCCACGGAAGAGCCGTCCTGATTGAACATGTCCAGACCTTCGGGTGCCATGCGCCCGACTTCGATCAGGGTGGCATAGGCAACCAGGGCATAATGGGCCGGGGCAATGAACAGCCGATCATACTGGGGTTCAAAGGGGCCGTTATATCCAGCACCTGTTTGATAGTCCGGGTTTTCAGCAGACGGAACACCGCTGAAGGGTTTGGGAACCATGGGGAGGGTCGGCTCACCAAGATTGAGTTCCTCATTGTAGAGCCATGCCAGTTGCTCTGCAGCCGAACAGGCCTGGCTGAGATACCCCCCATTGTTGCGAATCGCATGCTCAAACACCCGCCGACGAATGCCAAGGGCGACATCTTCGGTTGGCTTTCTGTTTCGCATAATCTCCTCCGCGCATTCCGGGCGAAACTATTGGCATTCAGTGATCATGACAAGAGAGGCCGGCATTGTGCCGGGTCGAAATCACTGCGATAGCTGTCTTGTCCGGGAGTGATGGAACTGATTAAGTCGGGATGGATTCAATACGGGGGTTTTGGCTGGATCGGTATGGCAGGCTGCAGGGAATCAGGGTCAGGGACATGGCGAGGGCTGCATAACGGATGGTGGGAATGACTGCGCCATGCATCATCACGGTGGCCATCACGGGCTCGCTGCCCACGAAGGCCGACAATCCTGCCGTTCCAATTTCGACAGCCGAGCAGGTTGAGAGCACACAGGAGGCGTTTGAAGCGGGGGCGGCCATCGTTCATGCCCATGTGCGCAATGATGACGGATCCCCATCTTCTGATCCGGTGAGATTCGCGGATCTCAAGGAGGGGCTGGAAAAGCACTGCCCCGGAATGATTATCCAGTTTTCCACCGGGGGACGCTCGGCGGCAGGCCGGATGCGGGGTGGCATGCTTCCACTCCGTCCCGATATGGCCTCGCTTTCGGTTGGATCGAACAACTTCCCGACCCGTGTTTACGAAAATCCACCCGACCTTGTCGATTGGCTCGCCACTGAGATGCGGGCCTACTCGGTCAAACCGGAAATTGAGGTCTTTGACCTGTCACATCTCTTTCAGGCGGCACGGATGTGTCAGGACGGCAGATTGGCTGCAGACCCCTATATCCAGTTCGTTATGGGGGTGAGGAATGCCATGCCTGCGGATCGGGATGTGTTTGATTTCTATTGCACAACTGTCAGGCGGCTGTTTGGAGACAATGTGCCGTGGTGTTCAGCCGGCATTGGTGCGCACCAGATCACGCTGAATGAATGGTCGATTGCCTCTGGGGGGCATGTGCGCACCGGACTCGAAGACAATGTCCGTTTGAACCGCGAGACACTTGCACCATCCAATGCCGCACTTGTCAGCCGTGCTGTGGAGATTTGCGAGAGTTATGAACGACAGGTTGCCACCTGGCAGCAGGCACGGGAGATCCTCCAGCTGCCTCCGCCAGCCGCTGATGACAGCCCGGGCAATCACTCCCGGTGAAGCACGATCGTGTCGGTATCAACAGAAGACCGTCCTCTCGATTCCCTGTCCTTGCAGGGATTCATGCTCTGCAATACTGAACTGCGCAAACTTGGAGGACCGAACAGTGTGCCATGATCAGGCTTGATTTGACCCCGTTGAATATCGCGGCGGGTGAAGCCCCGCCTCCTCTTCGACGGACGGGGTTCTGGATGACAGGTGTACAGTGACCCGGGTCTGGATCGGGATTGATGCCGGAACAACGGCCATCAAGGCTGCGGCATACACATCCGATGGAACCCAGGTGGCAACAGCTATGAGGGCGACTGAGATTCTGCGCGGCAGGGATGGGAGCGCGGAACAGGATATGCAGACCGTCTGGCAGGCCGTCTGCGCGTGCCTGGCTGACATGGCCGGGTTGCTGGAAGGATGCACCATTGGCGCCATCGGGATTTGTGCCCAGGGCGACGGGTTCTGGCCAATTGATGCGGGCGGCGAACCGGTCGGGCACGCGATTCTCTGGTCGGATACACGGGAAAGCTCCGCCGACGATCTGGCTGAACTGGTGCGAACAGGAAAGGCGGCAACGATTGGGCAGGGATGTCATACAGCCTTGTGGCCGGGAACATCGGCACTGGCATGGCGGTCTCTCCGACAGCAGGATCCGGCCATCGCGGAACGGGTGGCCCATGGATTGACATGCGGCGACTGGATCGGCTTCAAAATGACTGATCAGATCGCAACGGATTATTGCAACGCCACCATCCCGTTCCTTGATCTCGTGACCAGGGAATATGGAAAGCGGCAAGTGCAGGCACTGGACTGCGATGATCTCCTGGCGATGTTGCCGCAGCCAAGGGCAGCGACGGAGATCCTCGGGACCCTGAGCCATGATGCATCCCACAAGACCGGATTGTCTCCCGGTCTCCCGGTGGCGGTCGCAACACTGGATCTAGGTGCAATGCTCGTTGGCATGGGCCTTGAAAGGAGTGGCGATTCACTGATCATTCTGGGCACCACAGCGGTTGTCGGCCTTCTGAGAGAACGGATCGACAGGGCGGATGCACCGATCGGTGCCAGTGTCCTGCACCCCTGCCGTGATATCATTGTGCGTGTGTTGGCTCCATCAACAGGATCAGCAGCCCTTGACTGGTTTGTCTCGCTCCATGCAGACACAGCGGAAGGGGACAATGCTGCGCAGCTGATTGAGCAGATGAACGCGCTTGCTGCAGATGTCCCTGTCGGGGCGGGTGGCGTGACGTTCCTTCCCTATCTTCATGGCGAACGGGCACCGTTTGTCTCACCAGTGGTCCGGGCACAGTTTCATGGTCTCTCCGCAACAACGACAAGGGGAGTCATGGCACGGGCGGTGATGGAAGGCACTGCTCTGTCAATCCGTCACTGCTTCGAGGCGGAAACGGGACTGCCGGAGACTGCGATTGGCATGGCAGGAGGGGGTGGGCAGAATCCGATCTGGTGCCAGATCATTGCGGATGTCATTGGTCAGGACATCCTGGTCAACCCGGCCGCTGATCTGGGACTTTGGGGTGCTGCATGCATGGGAGCCGCAGCATCGGGCAAGGGCGATCCTGTTCAACTGGCCAGGAGAAAACGGGATGTTACCCGCTACAGGGCCAACCGGAAGGCCCATGCAGCCTATCGCGACGTCTATGCACGCTACAGCGTCCTCTCTGAGGTTGAACGGGAGACTGTTGCCAGACTGGAGTCCCGATCATGACCCGAATGATGCGGGCTGCTGTGCAATATGCTGTTGATGACATCCGGGTTGAGGAGCGCCCGATCCCGGAGATCGGGCCGGGAGAGATGTTGCTCAGGACCAGGGCGTGCGGTCTCTGTGGCAGCGAGACAATGGAATGGTACAAGTCCGGACCCAGAGTTCTCGGACATGAGCCCTGTGGCGAGGTTGTGGAGATTGGTAGCGGTGTCACCGGTTACGCTGTGGGTGACCGGGTGTTTGTGAATCATCATGTCGGGCGCATTGACAGCCATCTCTCCCGCCGAGGGCACTTTACCCGCGACCCGTATTTTCGAACAAACAGACTCGATCCCGGCGGTGCCTGTGACTACTTCCGAATCACCGCCCAGCATATTGCCATGGACACACATCGGCTCAGTGATGCCATCACCGATGAGGAAGCCGTGACAATTGAACCATGGTCATGTGTTCTCTCAGGTCTGAAGGTGGCCAATATCCAACCCGGTGATACGGTCGTGGTCGTGGGAGCAGGGTTTATGGGACAGGGATTTGTGCACCTGGCCCCCGCTTTCGGTGCCGGCAAGGTCATCACCATTGATCTTGACAACTGGCGCCTTGAGACATCCAGGCACTTCGGCGCAACCCATGTCATCAACCCGCAGACCGCAGACCCCATTGAATTCTTGCGGGACATCAATGCCGGACGGCTTGCAGATACCGTCATTGTGACAGCACCGGTCCTGGCTGCCTGGCAGCAGGCGCTGGATCTTGTGGAGGTGGGCGGGTGCCTGCACCTCGGAGCCCCTGTTCCACCGGACACAGACTGGGTACGCGATGGCAACCGGGCCTATTTCGATCAGATTACGGTGACGTCACGGTATTCAGCCGATCACACAGATACCTACAACTTCTTGCGCCTTCTTGAAGCCGGGCGCATCAAGGCCGGGGACGCCATTACCCATCGCTTTGATCTTGAAGAGAGCGCGACAGCCTTCCGACTCCTTCTTGAGGCACAAAACTCGCTGAAGATTGTCATTTATCCCGAGGGTGTCCCCGATGCTTGAAGATCTCAAATCTGAAGTCTGTGCGGAGAACCTTGAATTGCCGGCAAACAATCTGGTGGTTGGCACAGGTGGGAATGTTTCGGCCCGCGATCCCGATACAGGGCTCATTGTCATTAAATCCTCAGGTGTGAAATTTGCCGACATGACACCGGACAGCATGGTTGTCGTCGATCTGGACGGATCCATCGTCGAGGGGTCCATGAAACCGTCTGTCGATACCGGAATTCATCTTTACATCTACCGTCATCGACATGATGTCTTCGGCATTGCCCATACGCATTCTCCCTATGCAACGAGTTTTGCAGCACGGGGCGAGTCAATCCCGGCCATCCTGACACCGATCACACACCTTCTGGGTCGGGATGTTCCCTGCACAAACTATGTCAGGCCAGGAGAAATTGAGACCGGGCAGGCCATCGTTGATACGGCCGGGGGCGGTATGGCAGTCCTGGTCAGGGCGCATGGCGTCTTTACAATGGGCGCGTCCGCCACAGAAGCGACAAGCCTCGCACTCTACCTTGAGGAAGCCGCCAAGACGACCCATCTGGCCCTCCTGCGCGGCGATGTCGAGGCGTTGCCTCCAGAGGAAATCAAGCGCAGCTACCGGTGGTTTCGCAGGAACTATGGGCAGTCAGGCAGAAAGAAAATCAACCGATAGCAGTCCGCGCATACGGCTGGGGTGCCGGTCAGATCAACTTCGGGCGCTTCCCGCGACTGTTGTTGACAAGAATGATCCCGATTGTGATCACCAGGACCCCTGCAAGGTCGATCACCCCCATATGCTCATCAAGAACAACCGTGGCAACGGCAACGCCAAGGAAAGGATTCAGATAATGAAAGGATGAAGCCCGCGTCGGACCGATACGCTGGACGAGTGCAAACCAGATCCAGGTTGCCAGAATCCCCGGAGCCATGACCTGATACAGAAAGGCGAAGGCCAGGTCCGGCGTCCAGACGGGCAGTGTCATTGTCTCAAAGAGAACTGCCGGAATCGCGGTAAGGGCACAACCAACCAGCATCTGCAAACCGACGATCATCATGATATTGCCACCGGATGTTGCCGAACGCGCAACAAGCGTCGCGATACTGAGGGCCAGCGCAGCAAGGAGGCACAGCAGGATACCCAGACCGACATAACCAATATCAAGGCGCGGCCACATGATGACAAGAACGCCGAGGAATCCCGTGACAAGGCCAATATTGCCAACCCAGCCAAGACGATCGCGCAGGAGTATTCCTCCGAGCAAGGCGACCTGCAACGGCATTGTCGATCCGATAATCGCTCCAAGTGAGGCATCGATCCATTGCATCGCAGTCCAGTTGGCACCGAGATAGATACCGTTCTGGAAGAGGCCAAAGATCAGTATGGCCCGCCACTGACGACGTCCATGTGGAAAAGGCTGACCCAATAACAGGGCCAGCCCCAAGGCAAGAAAACCTGAAAGTGCAAACCGGATAGTGAGCGCAGTGAAGGGCTCTATTGCCTGAACAACAATCCACCCTGTTGTGAATGCACTGGACCATATGAGTGCAAAAAGCACCCCCATGGCCAGCGCAATCCAGTCAAGCGCATACGGTCTGTCCAATTGCGTTCATCAAACTTCTGTCTGCTGATCGGTGTTCAGGCAATTGATGATTTGAAATTGGAAGCCCAGGAAATTGCCGGAACATGCCGTGCCGGCACCTTGACCTCAGCATTGGTCCTGGGATTGCGGGCTGTGCGTTCTTCACGCCAACGGCGGGATATTCTGCCCACACCCAGAAGCTGAACCGTCCTACCGGCCGCAACCTGCTCAGCAATTGTTTCGGACAGTGCGTCGAGCACTGCACCGCTGTCGCCTGCACTCAGTCCTGACTTCTCGCTGACTGCTTTCAACAATTCAGCCTTGCTCATTAGATCTGTTGCCATGATTTCCTCTCTTATTGATTCTACAAACAGCATTGTTGCTGATCGTTCCATAAAGGGCGCACATACAATCAGTGATTGCTGATTTCAATACGATGATGTGCGTGTGCATAATACAGCCAGCGTCGGTCGCGAGCATGGCGCATTGTCCTTGAAGACATCTGCATGACAATCGCGATCAAGGCCGGATGAAGGAGACCGCCGTCCATAAACCCTTGCGGGGCCTGTTCGCTCCACACCGACCCAGTCGCAGGAAACGAACCTCCCTTGTTGTCATAATGGGAACGGAGAAGGGGGATTGAGCCAGCACATTTTGATTGGGGACCTTTCAGGAAAGCGGTCATGAGGCGGACATCATTGTCACCCTATCTGAATGATCAGTTGCTCCGTTTCTGCTCCGCAATCCCATAATTGGCGGTTCTCCATCAATATCCAATCACACAACTCCCATATGCATCTTGCATAATGACAAACCACCAAATTTCTCGGTCCGATGCATAGAGCATCACTTATACAATTCTTTTATCCAGTCGACGAAAAGAACTGCTTCCTCGGCATTTATATTGAGATCGCCAGATAGAATAGCAGTACCCATTTGCCGCGGGCTTTCGAGCGTTGCCAGCCATGCATGTACGTAAGCCCCGGTGATCTTATTATTATTGAACTTCCGATCACCTGCATCAATACCATCAATGTATTTCATGCTTTGTGGCAATATGGGGTCTGATTGCGGGATCATCTTGAAGACAAAATCCTCCAGTTCGCCTGAACTTCTGTTATCTGGCATAAGCCATACGCCGACCCTAATGCCCCTTGATCCGGTAAGAACTGCACCCCCATATGAAGGTTTTGGTGGCGCATGAAAACCGGCACCAGCTCTGTCGAGTTGATCAGTAATCGACTGCCAACGGGCACAGAGGTCATCGTTGGCATCGACAAGAATACCCAATGCCTCGCGCCCTGACACCTTAAGTTCGCTGGAGATCGACTTCCTTAATTGATCGAAACCGCCTTTGACTTCCACTTTGATGTCCAAGTGGCAGAGATTGCACTTGTCAAGAAGATTCTCAACAACCTTCCTGTCGTCAAGGCCTTCCACAAGAAGGGCACGAGTATTTGTCGTCGGCCCCATGTCGATCATCGAACCTCAATCCTCTGTTCTGCTGCTGCCTTCAGGTCATCCTCATCGTAGTGAACGGCAAAAAGGTCATCCTCACCGGATTCAAGGCGGACGAGTGCCCCAACCTCATCGGTCTCATTTGATTTGAAGGCAAAACTGGCGACGCAGTCCCAGCTGTGCGTCGCAGCAATGACCTGAACATTGCCTTCTCGTGCAGATTTGAAGATCATTTCCCACAGTTTGGGCATCACAGAGTAGTGAATTCCATTTTCGATTTCATCAATCAGGAGGATGCCATTCCGGCAATTCTCCAGAGCCAATGCAATACCCAAAAGACGCTGGGCACCATCTCCAAGACGCTTTAATGGTATCGGATCAGATGACGCACTGAATTTGGCAACGAAACGACGACCCCATCTTCGAAGACTTCTATAACCCCCTGACGCATCGCCGATGACTGCAAGGCGTTCAAGCTTTTCTCCCACAACCAAGCGCAGGGCATTGACCACAAAATCCTCGGCATCCGTGAGGGCTATATTATCCCAAAATTTCGTAACTTCGTAATTATTGGGCAACCCGGGTCCCAGGGATTGAATGGCAATGGGGTCGGGCCAATTATCTGGACTACGCGCAAGCCCCCCTCTATTTGGATAGAACCGTCCTTGAAATCGCAAATCGATTGGCCCGACCGGAAGTGTACGCCTGGATTTACCAACCGTAACATGGAGATCTTTCAAAGGAAGATCATCATCAATAAAAGCGGTTTCTTTATCCTCATGTTCTTTTGAATCAATCAGATTAAGGGTGAGGCGATTGGATCCTTCTGCAACAGCGATCTCAATGGGTGATGGAACATCTTGTCCATTGCCAGGATTGTAGTTGTGGAACAGGGACACGAAATTTGGATAGGATACCATATTACCATCTTCATCGGTACCGGACAGAAGTTCCTCACGGTCTTCCAGGAGACTGATGATTGAACGGTTATCCCCTCTGGAAGCGAAGAGTCGGATGGCTTCAAGGACGGTGGTCTTGCCGATGCTGTTCTTGCCAGTGAGCAGTGTTACCCTGCCAAAGTCACTGATTTCAAGGGATCTGATCCCCCTGAAGCCCTTTATGCTCAATGCGGGGAATTGTAAGCGTGAAGTCATAGATTTTCAGGTCCTGAAGACGGCTTGTTGCTGACGATATAATCTGGATGAGCATCAATGCAAAACGTGAATTCAGGTACTGTGACTGGTCTTCGTCCATCATTGATCGCCATTCCTTCTGGTTTTACTTGAAGGCTGTTTCCTCAAAACTGCGCAATTTGCGGGAGTGCAGGAATTCGCGGGGCATGGCACGAAGATTTTCCAGGGCTGCAATGCCAACAAGCAGATGCTTGCTGACCTGGTTCTGATAAAACTCATTGGCCATCCCGGCAAGCTTGAGTTCGCCATGCAGGGGCTTGTCCGAGACGCAGAGCAGCGTCCCGTAGGGAACGCGGAAACGGAAGCCGTTGCCGGCAATGGTGGCCGACTCCATATCAAGGCCGATGGCGCGTGATTGACTGAGTGACATGATCGAGTCGGAGCGGGTCCGCAGTTCCCAATTGCGATTGGAGGTTGAGGCAACTGTACCGGTGCGCATGATTTCCTTGATATCGTAGCCCTGCCGACTGGTCACGCTTGCAACAGCATGTTCAAGTCCCTGTTGCACTTCCGCCAGGGCCGGGATGGGGACCCATGTCGGCAGGTCACTGTCAAGAACCTGATCCTCTCTGAGATAGGCATGCGCCAGAACATAATCACCCAGACGCTGGGTTGTCCGCAGACCCGCGCAATGGCCAAGCATGATCCAGGTATCCGGGCGCAGGACTGCGATATGATCCGTGGCCGTCTTGGCATTCGATGGACCAACTCCGATATTGATGATGCTGATCCCTCTTCCATCAGCCCGTGTCAGATGGCATGCCGGCATCTGGGGCAGGCGTTCCGGCCAGATGATGGGATCCTTCGCATGGTGCAGGACCTGATTCCCCGGAAGAACGAGAGTGTTGTAGCCGGATGCCGGGCTGTCAATCGCCCGACGGGCATAATCGATGAATTCATCCACATACTGCTGGTAATTGGTAAAGAGGACGAACGACTGGAAATGCCCCGGATCAGTGGCGGTGTAATGCTCAAGTCGTGCCAGCGAGTAATCCACCCGCGGCGCGGGAAACAGTGCCAGCGGCTGTGTGGGGTATTCGTTGCCAAACCCGATCCCGTTGACGATATCATCATTCATGACCGACAGGTCGGGAACATCGAAATAATTTCGGTGCATGCCATCCTGCAGACCCGGCAGATCGATGGCATCCGCATGGTCTCCATCCAGAGCGAAGTGGATGGGTATGGGTGTCGTGGACTGCCTGACAGTCAACGGCACTCCGTGATGCTTGATCAGCAGACCGACCTGCTCGATGAGGTAGCTTGAGAAGAGTTTGGGTCTGGTGATCGTTGTCGCATAGACTCCGGGCAGGTCAACCCGCCCGTAGGACAAACGGCTGTCACCGACACTGTAGTCGGTGATCTCCAGAACGAGTTCCGGATAGCACGCTCGAAAACTCTGCGGCGATGATGCTGTGTCATCAACCTGCTTGAGTTGCCGACGCAGAAAACCCGTGGAATGCGCATAGAATGCCTGAAGTGAATCAAGGACATCTTCCGCTGTACGGCAGAGCACAGGCTCCAGTGGATCGGGACCCGTAAACTGGCGGGGTGGACGATTGTCAACGATCACCTTCATACGAAAACCTCAGTGAGGGAAAATGTGTTCACGTCAACAAGGCCAAGATCCGAGATGCGCAACTCGGGGATCACTGCAAGCGCCAGCAATGTATGCTGCATGTAGGCGTTATTCAGGCTGCAGCCACATGCCTGCATCGCCCTGGTCAGGTTCTCAAGCTCATTGGCAACGGAAACCGCCGGGCTGTCCGACATCAGGCCGGCGATGGGCAAGTGGACTGTGGCTTGCTCATACCCATCCTGCCAGAGACTGATTCCCCCATCAATTTCAGCGAGATGATTGGCAGCCATTGCCATTTCGGCATGCGATGTTCCAACAATGATCATATGGTGGCAGTCGTGAGCAATGGTTGATGCAAGTGCCATTGATCCCCGATAGCCAAATCCGTGTACAAATCCGTGCACAACCCTGCCGGTTTCCCTGTGGCGCTCGACCAGTGCAACCTGGGAGATGCCCTGCTCCACATCAATGGACACCACACCGTCAACAACCGGCATCTCAAAACGCAAATGGCGGGTGGGCGCCAGATTCTCAAGAATACCGATCACATTGGCTGTTATGAGATTGTCCTTCGGGGACTTGTCAACGGTGATGACAAAATCCGATTTGTCCAGGCGGCGGCCAGTCCTGACCGAGTGGCGTGCATCATCCGGCCAATTGATCATCGGAGTCTCAATGGTCATTGCGCCCCGGCTTGCCACATGCCGACCGCGGGCATAGACCTCCAGGATCGGCAACGTCGCAAGATCATCGGTCAGAATCAGATCTGCACGCCGCCCCGGGGCAATGGAGCCAAGCTCACGCTCAAGACCAAAATGTGTTGCGGTATTGATGGTCGCCATCTGCAGAGCCACAACAGGGTCACAGCCGCATGCGATTGCATGCCGTACAACCCTGTCCATGTGACCATCAAAGACAAGGGTGTTGGCGTTGCAGTCATCGGTGCAAAGCAGAAAATTGCGCGGATCAAGATTTTTCTCGACAACCGCGGTGATCTGGCTTTCAACATCATGCCATGCCGAGCCGAGCCGCAGCATGACACGCATTCCCTGACGAACGCGCGCAATGGCATCACTCTCCCGGGTGCTCTCATGATCATCAGCCGGACCACTGGCAACATAGGCATGAAACCCATCATCGACATCAGGCGACGCATAATGTCCGCCAACGGTTTTTCCTGCCGCCATGGTCAGGGACATTTCTTCAAGCATCCTGGGATCCCCGGCTGCGGCTCCGGGATAATTCATCATTTCACCAAGTCCGATAATGTTCGGCCATTTCAGGGCTTCGGCGACCTCGGACGGGCCCAGATCGGCCCCCGGTGTCTCCAGCCCCGGTGCTGATGGGATGCACGATGGTATCTGGACAAAAATGTTCACAGGTTGCTGGCGGGCCTCATCATTCATCAGTCGGACACCTGCAAGACCGAGCACATTGGCAATCTCATGCGGATCGACGAACATCGTTGTGGTGCCATGCGGAATGACGGCTTCGGCAAAGCGGGCTGGTGTCAGCATTCCTGATTCAATATGCATATGCGCATCGCACAGACCGGGAAGCGCATACAGGCCCCCAGCCTCAACGATCACTGTATC
>JAPOSK010000310.1:0-10502 GCA_026709725.1 Paracoccaceae bacterium
TCCGGTGTCAGCGCATCGGCCCGGCGTTTGCCGCCGATCCGACCGCCGTTGGCCTTCTGCGGCTGACGGGGCTTGGCGGCGGTTTCCTCAATCTCGCCAGTGGCGATCCTGGCGACATGGACGGCGCAGCCGACCACATCAGCGGGGCGTCTCTGCCCTTGCGGTCCCTGGGGCATTGGAAGTTTCCTTTCTTGCAGCATTTGCACGAATAATGCGATATCTGCATGGAATCAATCAATTCTGCATAATTTGGTGGATTTTCGTATTTTCAAACTGAGACACTACCCAGAATCCAATCTCCCTTTTGTGTATTCTTCCTTGGTGACCATTGTGCTTTTGATGCCATCAATGCGTTCTTCAAACTTAGCGACTGTCACCTTAAGATCGGTAACGTGCCGCTCCATATACCGATCGGGAGCCAGGGCATTGTTGTCAAGTTGACTGCCTGTCATGCAGAATCCTCGACATTTTCTATCCACTCCCAGAAAGTCTGTCGGGTGTATCCAGCAAATGATCCGTTCAACTTGAGAACGGCCCCCCGAATTCCTTTATCGGAATGTTCTTTCGTCAATCCTGCTTTCTCTGCGATGGTACTCGTCAGAGTCTCGTCCGCAACGATAACAATGTTACCCCCAAGTTCTGTATAAATTTTTGAAGATGGATAGGCATCTTGAAGCCGTCTTACCCCCTCCTGCTGTTTAGATGTCAGGATGACGGCAAACAAACTTCCCGGCATAGCAACCCCCTCCACAATCTGTGTACCAAGGTACCAGATAGATGGTATTGAGCACCACTAAAATAATATTTTGCAAAATAATTTCAATTCCATCCCCACTTCCCCCAATCAGCGACCTAATTCCCTGAGTCCGCCGCTAGGGCCCATCTCTCCCGAATTTCCACCTCGATTCGCCTTGGATCCATTGTTTTGCTGTGCCTGATTTGAATGTTAGGCCAACATTTGATCGGGCATCCTGCCAGGCATGTCGATTGCCCGGATTCTGAACTTGTCGTTCGGCTGGATAACGAATACGAATACATGCAGGAGATGACACAATAATGAGTTCATGATGGCAAACCCAACTGGCCTTGGGTATTCTGAAGACCAGTTCAGACCGCTTCTCAGCGCAATCTATGAGTCCGGGACTGTTGACGATCTTGTGCCCAGGATCAGCGACTTGATTGCGAAAGCAAGAACAGAATGCCGTGGTTCCGGGAAGGATTGGGTGGACGAAACGGATGTCATGCTCATCACGTACGGGGATTCCATTTCCGATATGTCGCGACCGGCACTCGAGGTGCTCAACAGTTTCCTGCAGGAAACCGTGGCTGATGTGATCAGCAATGTTCATATCCTGCCCTGCTTCTCATGGACCTCGGATGACGGATTTTCGGTTACGGACTATCGTGCGATCAATCCCGATCTTGGCGATTGGAGTGATGTCACGAGGCTCACCGAAACCTTCGGCCTGATGCTTGATGCTGTCATCAATCACATTTCAAGCCAAAGCATCTGGTTTCAGGGATTTCTCAACAATGATCCGAAGTTCCGTGACTATTTTCATGTCTGTGACCCGTCACTTGATTACAGCGATGTCACGCGCCCGCGCACACTTCCGCTGTTGACACCGGTCAATACGTCGGTTGGTGAACGCCATGTCTGGACCACATTCAGCGAGGACCAGATTGATCTGAACTATGCCAACCCCGATGTGCTCATCGAAATCCTGGACCTGCTGGTCTTCTATGCCATCCGGGGGGCACGGTTCATTCGGCTTGATGCAATCGGGTTCCTGTGGAAGCGGCTTGGGACCACCTGCATGCATCTGCCGGAGACGCATGCAGTTATCCGGATCATGCGCAAGGTTCTTGATGAGGCGGTTCCGGGCACGATAATGATCACCGAGACCAATGTCCCGCACATCGACAACATCGGTTATTTCGGCAATGGTGCCAACGAGGCACACATGGTCTATCAGTTTCCGCTCCCGCCCCTGACACTTCATGCATTCCAGACCGGCAACGCCGAACCACTCTCCGACTGGGCTGCCACACTGGAGCCAACATCGTCTTCGACAACGTACCTCAATTTCCTTTCATCGCACGATGGCATCGGTGTCCGCCCGGTGGAAGGCCTTCTCAGCAGTGGGGAAGTTGCAGCGATGGCACGACACGTCGAGGAGAATGGCGGCGTGGTTTCGTTGCGCAAACTGCCCGATGGCAGCACCGCACCGTACGAACTCAACATCACGTATCTGGATGCAGTCACTGCGCCCGGCGATGATGATGAAGCCCGGGCCAGGAAATTTCTGGCGGCGCAGACCGTGCTGTTTTCCGTGGTCGGGGTGCCGGGAATCTACATACACAGTCTGTTGGGATCCCGTAATGACTACAAGGGATTGAAGGCCACCAGCCGCAACCGTTCAATCAACCGGGAAAGGTTGATGCTTGAGGACATCACTGCAGACATCATGGACCGGAACAGTTTACGATCCATGGTGCTTGATGGGCATCGCAAGCTGCTGGCTGTTCGTCGGACACGACCCGCTTTCCACCCCAACGCTTCACAGCATGTTGTGAAGCTCGACAGGCGCCTGTTCAGCATTGTCCGTGAAGGCTGCGGTGATCGGGTTTGGGCCGTTGTCAATGTTTCCGACGAGACGGTCGTGCTGCAGACGGCCTCCTCAAGGTTGGGCGTGAGCGATGATGCCGTCCTGCTTGACTTGCTTTCCGGCGACGAGGTGCTGCCAGATGCAGGGCATCGGGTGATCAGAATGCCCGCTTACTCAAAAGCCTGGTTTATCGAAAAGCAGAGGGGTTCTTGCCGCGAATAGACGGATTCCCTTTGGTTCATCGGGAATGGAGACGCCCTCATGGCCGAGGCAAATCATGTGTGAACGGGTATGGATTCGCAAGGGCTGTCAAGGACTGAAACGGTCGTGTTTGTCGCAATGAATGGAGGGGCCGGAGGATGAGTGTGCATCACAAGATTGACTATGTTGAGTTTCCCTGCCGCAGTTTCCCCGCCACAAAGGAATTCTTTTCGCGCGTCTTTGGCTGGAGCTACACCGATTATGGTCCGGGCTATTCAGCCTTCATTGGTGCGGGCATTGATGGCGGTTTTTTCGCCAGTGAGCAATGCTGCCGTACCGAACAGGGGTCGGCGCTGATCGTATTCTACAGCGAGAGTCTGGAAGAGACCTGCGATGCAGTCCGCTCGGCAGGTGGGCAGATTTTGCAGGAGATCTTTGCGTTTCCCGGCGGTCGCCGGTTTCACTTCATCGAGCCGAGTGGCAATGAATTCGCCGTCTGGTCGGACAAATGACGACCGGGAGTAAAGCGGCAGCAAAACCGCACCCGGCAGGATGACGGACCCATTTTCCAGGCTCATGCATCGGGATGTCGCCGCCCCGCATCGATTGCACTTCATCGCACAAAATCCATGCGATCCTGCGGCCATCACCCCGGGTCGATTGATACAGCCTGTCCCGTCTCGAGTGATTCCTGGGCGCAGTCGGCCAGGATTTGTGCGCGCAACCCGTCATGGTGGTTGGGGCGGATGGCGGTGCCGGATGTCAGCGCGTCAAGGAAGGCCCGCATTTCCCCAAAATAGGCCTCGGCATACCGTTCAAGAAAAAAATGCCGGTTTGGCGCCGTCCGGAATCCGTCTGCATCAGCCCGGACCAGCATGTGTTCAGGATGGTTGGCGGCCTGCAGCATGCCGTGCTCGCCGTGCACTTCGATTCGCTGGTCATAACCGTATGTTGCGCGGCGCGAATTGGAAATCTGGCAGATTGCGCCCGATGATGTTTTCAGTATGACCGCGGCGGTGTCGACATCACCCGCCGCCCCGATGGCAGGATCAACAAGGCATGCGCCGGTGGCGAAGATCTCTGTCGGCTCCTCGGCCAGGAGGAAACGGGCCATGTCAAGATCATGAATCATCATGTCGCGAAACAGCCCGCCTGAGGCTCGGATATAGTCGTTGGGGGGCGGTGCGGGATCGCGTGAGGTCAGTATCACCAGTTCAATCTGCCCCAACTCTCCGGCCCGCAGCTGCGCCTCGAGTGCGGCGAAGCCCGGATCAAACCGTCGCTGGAATGCGGTGAAGAACGGGACATTCGCAGCATTGATGGCTCCGATGCAGTCATGGACGCGTTCTGTGGTGAGGTCGATCGGTTTTTCACAGAAGATGGCCTTGCCGGCACGGCAGGCTGCGTGAATATACTCGGAATGGGTGGTTGTCGGTGTCCCGATGATCACCGCATCAATGGTATCACTGCCGATCATCGTATCCGGGTCCATGACCTCAACCCCGGATTCCCCGGCGAGGATCCGGGCGGCAACCGGGTCGATATCCGTGACAGCCACCAGCTGTGCCCTGTCCTGAAGTCGACCAAGGCTCCGGGCATGCACTGCGCCGATCCGTCCGCAGCCGAGAAGTCCGATTCGGATCATTGTGTCACTCCTCCCTGGGTGCCAATGCACGCAGAACCGCCCGGGCCGCCTGTTCCAGGGACAACTCGGTCCCGCCGAGAATCGCAACGCGGTCAAAAATGCCGGGATCTCCGGCGAGCACATCCCGCAGGGCGGATCCGAACGCCATGCGCAACTCGGTCCCGATATTGAACTTGCAGATGTTCGAGGTGCGGGCGAGCGTGCTGCGCTGTGCAGGCGGGACCCCCGAGCCGCCGTGGATAACGAGTGGCACATCCGTCACCGCCTCGATTGCGCGGATGTGCGCTTCGTCGAGAGGACTCTCCTGCCGTTGTTGCAAATGAGTGTTGCCGACGGATATGGCCATGGCATCGATCTTCGTTGCTCTGGCAAATCGGGCGGCATCGGGTGGAAGCGTTCCGGAGGAGTCTTCACCGGCAGCATAGCCCACAAAGCCAATCTCACCTTCGCAGGAAGCACCAGCCGTATGGGCCATCACAGCCGCTGCGGCCGTTTCGTCAATATTCTGCTGCAGTGGCTTGCGGGAGCCATCATACATGACCGAGGTGAAGCCGGCATCAAGGGCGTCCCGGCACTCGTCGAGTGTGATCGCGTGGTCGAGATGGGCAACGACAGGGACCGTGGCAGCATCGGCAAGTGTGCGAAACATGGCACCAAGCACCGGAAGTGGTGTATGGGCCCGGCAGGAAGGGCCGGCCTGCAGGATGAGGGGCAGGGTTTCCGCTTCAGCCGCCCGGACATAGGCCCGGGCATCCTCCCATCCGAGACAGACAAGGCCGCCCACGGCATACCGGTCCCGCAGGGCCGGCTGCAGGACATCTCCGAGCGTGGCACGTGTCATTTGAACTTGGCGACCATGTCCATGATGCCCGGAATCGTGTGCAGCTGTTCGGCGTGGGTCGGCTGGAAATACTGAATCAGGCTGCGCTGGGAGAGGCCGCCGAGAATGGTGAAGTAGTACATTTCATAGCCCGGCATGACGACGCAGGGGTGATAGCCGGCCCTGATGCAAATCGTGGAACCATCAACCAGATGGTATGCCTCACCGATCGGACTGTCCTCATCCTGCAGAATCTGCACCCCCATCCCGTGGTTCGGGCGAAAGCGGAAATTGTAGGTCTCGTCATGACGGGTCTCATCCGGCAGACGATCAGTATCATGTTTGTGACTTGGGAAACCCGACCACCCGCCCTGGCCGACAGTGTAGAGTTCCGAGACCAGCAGACGCCCCACGCAACCATGCTGTTTCTGGCCGAGAATGTGTTTGATCTTGCGATGCGTCTTGGTCTCATCGGAGCCATACTGGACGATGTCAAGCTCATCAGAGCGAACGGCAAAGGGATCAAGAACCTCATCAAAGCGGGCCCCGGCAATGAAGACCTCTGTCCTGTCGCTTCGGCATGTGATCTCCGCCCTGCGACCGGTCGGAACATAGACTCCTTCGGGTTCGCCATCCCACACATCCTGGCCCCGCCCGCCGAGATCACGGGCAGCAAAACTGCCCACCCGGACATCGATCCGTCCTGTGGCCGGGACAATGCAGGTTTCGTAGCCGGGCACATCGGAGACAAATGACTCTCTGGACGCAAGCTTGACGATGTTGAAATAGTTCAGTGGCACCAGTTCACTGTCAGCCGGGACAATCGGTTCGTTGTGGTTGTCATAGGGTGGAATATGCATCGGTCATCGTCTCCGTGGATGGTCAGGTATCACGCACTTCACCCGGCCCGCCGCCCGGGGCAGTGGTGGCCCCCGGGTGATGGGTCAGAAATGCATCAAGATCAGCTTCATCCGGCATCGCCGGGGCGCAGCCGGGGCGGGCAACAACAATGGCTGCGCAGGCTGAGCCGCGCAGGACTGCGTCGCGCAAGGGCAGGCCGGCAGCGATCCCCGACAGGAGCCCGGCCATGAAACTGTCCCCCGCGCCCGTGGGTTTGAGGGCCGTGACAGGAAAGATGCCCGTCTGCATCTCCTCATCACCTGCCAGTGTGATCGCGCCCCTCTCGCCCATCTTGTAGATCACAATGGCGGCGGTGGTGCGGGCCAGTTCCCGTGCCTTCTCGAGGCCGCGTTCCATGGCTCCGGCCATGAAGCCGAATTCCTCGTCATTGCCCACGATGACATTGGACCGGGCACCGGCGCGGGACAGAACCTCGGCGGCGACGGCAGCACTTGGCCATGAGTAGGGGCGGTAATCAATGTCAAAAATGATCGGGCAGCGCGCGGCTGCGGCTCGTTCGAGGGCGTGGAAGGTCGCATCGCGCGAAGGTTCCGCCGCCAGCACTGTACCGGCGGCGATGAGGGCGCCAAACCGCTTCAGTTCCACCCGTTCGATGTCGGCCCGGGTCACCTGAAAATCCGCCGCCTGATTGCGGTAGAGCACAGTTTGATGGTCCTCAACACGGCTCTCATAGATGGCCAGCGAGGTGCGATACTCGCCGCCAATGGTGCGGACATGGTCTGTGCCGACACCATAGCCTTGCAATGCGTTGGTGCAATAGCGGCCGATCGCATCATCCGAAACACTGGTGACAAGACATGCCTCGCCGCCAAACTTGCAGATGCCGACCGCGATATTGGCTGATGAGCCACCCATGCCGACAATCATTGAAGTTGCCGTCTCTGTTCGGCAACCGGCCGGGTCGGGGCTGAGATCCATACCAACGCGACCAAGGACAACGAAACGATTGGTGCGGATGCCGTCCAGGACCCAGTTGCTCATATCCGGCCCTCTGTGTTGCCGCCCCCGGCCTCATCAAGCACCTCCGGATAGGGATAGTTCAGGCCAAGCAGCTGCCGGAGATCATCACTGGCGGCCGTCAGAAACGCCGGAGACAGCGCCGCCGGCATGTCCTCCATCGGCTTGACCCATTTTGGCAGATACTGGATCAGGACAGCATTGCGGTCATGGTCGCTGCGGTTTGGCATCGCACAATGCCAGACCGCCCCAAAAAAAACCACGGCATCACCCGGATCACCGAGCATCCGCTCGCAGCGGTCAAAGAAGCCATCCTCTTCTGCGGGATAGCGCAGGGGCTTCTGGGAACCCGGTACAAATGCGGTTGCTCCGCTCTCTTTTGTGAACGGGTCAAGCAGGACCGTGACCTGGGCATTCAGGGGATAGCCGGCATTCAATCCAATGGGGTGGGTCGTCGGTGCGTGGAAATCCCAGTAGGGGTAATCGATATGGGGCTCCTGACCCGGACCTCCAGGCAGGATACGATTGGCGGCAATGGATCCCATGACCATCTCGCTCCCCAGAAACAGGCGCAGAATTGGCATGAGAACCGGATGGATGGCCATCTCGGAAAAGACCGCACCCTTGGCCAGGAGATTCCAGACCCGGCGCTGTCGATCAAGCGTTCCGGCTTCGGCTGCGGCGCCCTGGAAATGGGTGACTTTCTCGGCGGCCTGCTCGGAGTGCTCCATGATGCGCATCCGGGCATCGCGAACCTGTTCCCGGCTGAGGAGTTCCGGGATGCGGACCGCCCCCGCACCATTGAGAAGTTCATCAACGATGGTCGCGGGATCGGCACAGGCGGGGAGGAAGCTCTTCATCAGATCCCCCGGCGCTGATGGATGCGTCCGTGCTCAATCTCCCGGTGCCCTGCACGAACCCTGGGGTTCTCCGAGACATGTGGAGTGCCGACCTCCCACCAGGCGTGCCCCTTTTCGGTCCAGCCATCATGTGCATCGACCTGCATCACGATCACTGTCGTCCTGTCAGCAGCCTTGGCACGCTTGAAAGCGGCTGCGAGATCAGTGGCATTGTCAGCATGCTCGGCATGGGCCCCCATCGCGGCAGCATGGGCCACAAAATCGACGGCAAAGGGTTTGGGGATGGTTGGCGTGTCGGCAAGGAGGCAGTTGAAGCTTTCGTTGCCGGTATTGTTCTGCAATTTGTTGATGACGGCAAACCCCCCATTATCAAGGACGACAATGATGAGTTTCTTTTCAGTCAGGACCGAGGAGTAGATGTCGGAATTCATCAGAAGATAGGACCCGTCACCCACAAAGACGATGGTGTCCTTGTCGGCCTGGTTTTCGCTCTGGGCGATGCGCGCGCCCCAACCCCCGGCAATCTCGTAGCCCATGCAGGAAAACCCGAACTCAACATCAACAGTCCCGATCCCCAGGGTCCGCCAGTTGGCGGTAATCTCAGCCGGCAGACCGCCTGCTGCTGTCACAATCCGATCCTCCGGATCGCACAGACCGTTGACCACACCAATGGCCTGCGCATAGGAATTCGGACGGTTTCCGGGACGAATATTCCCGGCGACATACTGATCCCACTGACGGCGTTTGTCCTGCGCTGATGCGGTCCAGCCCGCGGGGGCCTGCCACCCGCCGAGACCTCTGGCCAGGGCGTCCAATCCAAGACGGGCGTCACCAACCACGGGCAGGGCGTGATGTTTGCCCGCATCATGGCGGGTCGCATTGAGAGCAACGAACCTGGCCTCCCTGGCAAAGGCAGTCCAGGATCCGGTTGTAAAATCCTGCAAGCGGGTGCCAACGGCCAGGATGACATCGGCTTCGGCGGCAATCGCATTGGCGCTCTCTGACCCGGTAACACCGATCGGGCCGATATTGAGAGGGTGATCGGCCAGCAGATTCGCGCGTCCGGCGATCGTCTCAACAACCGGAATCCCTGTCGCCTCGGCAAATGCTGTCAATGCGGCAACGGCACCTGAGTATTGCACGCCCCCGCCGGCAATCAGCATGGGCCGTCTGGCTGATTGCAGGCACGATATCGCATCCGAGATCTCGACCGCATCGGGTGTCTGACGCCGGACCCGATGGGTCCGGGTCGCGAAGAAGGCAGCCGGGTAGTCATAGGTCCAGCCTTGAACATCCTGGGGCAGGGCCAGAAAGGCGGGACCGCATTCAGCGGGGTCAAGCATGACGGAAAGGGCGGCGGGAAGGGATTGAATGATCTGGGCCGGATGTGTGATTCGGTCCCAATAGCGGGTCACCGGCCGGAAGGCATCGTTCAGTCCCTCTGCCGGGTTGTTGAAGTTCTCGATCTGCTGCAGGACCGGGTCAGGAAGCCGGGTGAGAAATGTGTCACCACAGAGCATGAGCAGGGGCAGACGATTGGCATGGGCAAGTGCTGATGCAGTGAGAAGATTCGCCGTTCCGGGCCCGGCTGAGGCGGTACAGAAAAGAAAGCGCTTACGGAGGTGGTATTTTGCATAGGCCGCTGCAGCAAACCCCATGCCCTGTTCGTTCTGGCCCCGGTAAAGCGGCAGCGTTGCATGATGTTCATGGAGTGCCTCGCCAAGGCAGGTCACATTGCCGTGGCCGAAAATTCCGAATCCGCCACCACAGACACGATGATGTGTGCCGCCAATGAATATCCGCTGGGCATCCAGCCAGCGGATGATGGCCTGCGCAGTCGTCAGGCGGATGGTTTCACCGGTCATATGTCCATTGTCCTCCGCAATGTGCGCATGCAGGGTGGCATGCAGACCCATTGTCAAAATACCCCGGAGAAGTTACTCGATTTTTCTTCGGTTGCAACGGGATTGAGAACGGATTGTGAATGACGGAGATCGGAATTGGCATTATTGGTGGCGGGTATATGGGCAAGGCACACGCGGTGGCCTACGCTGCCGTTGGAGCCGTGTTCAATACAACCCTCCGACCCTGCCTTGAAATGATTGCGGCGCGGACAGACGAATCGGCGGCCCGGTATAAACATGCCTACGGGTTCCGGAGGCATGCCGCCTCCTGGCAGGACCTGGTCGAGGACAGGAATGTGGAAGCCGTTATCATTGCAACGCCCCAGACCATGCATCGTGCCATTGCCACGGCATGTCTGGACCTCGGCAAGCCGGTCTTCTGCGAAAAACCGCTTGGTGCCTCACTGAACGATGCACGTGTCATGACTGCAGCGGCCGCGGCCAGCGGCTGTGTCAACATGGTCGGGTTCAATTACGTGCGGACACCGGCAACGCAATTCGCCCGGGCACTTGTTGCCGACGGTGCGGTGGGTCAAACCTGTATGGGAATCGGATGTCGCAGTAGTCCTTGACAATTCTTCCCAA
>JAPOSK010000310.1:10512-11480 GCA_026709725.1 Paracoccaceae bacterium
GGGAGATCCGGTCTGGTTTCGCGGTGAGCAAACCGAGGAATTCTATGCCGATCCGGAGCGACCGGCGTCCTGGCGGGCCCAGGGTGAAGCCAATGGTACGCTCGGCGATCTGGCACCACACATGATCAACGCTGCTCTGGCGCTGGTTGGTCCGATCATGACCGTACAGGCCGATATTGAGACCCTCTATCCGGAACGCGGTGGAAAAACGGTCACCAATGATGATCAGGCACAGATGATGTGCCGATTTGCCTCCGGCGCCATGGGTCATCTCTATTTCAGCCGAACAGCGCACGGTCGCAAGATGGGGTATGCTTACGAGATTACCGGATCAACAGGTGCAATTCGTTTCGATCAGGAGGATCAGAATGCCATCTGGCTCTATCGGGCCAGTGGACGCGAGGACCAGCGCGGTTTCACAAAGATTCTGACCAGGCCTGCCCATCCGGATTATGCGGCCTTCTGTCAGGGTCCGGGACACGGCACGGGATATCAGGATCAGATTATCATCGAGGCCCGGGATTTTCTCCGGGCGATTGAGTGCGGGGAGTCCTGCTGGCCGACATTTGCGGATGGGCTGGCGGTTGCCGAGGTCATCGCCGCCGCGCGGGACTCGCACAGGAGTGGTCGCTGGCAGGATGTCGGCGGAACGATGGACACGCCATGACGATTCGTATCGGCAACGCGCCCTGTTCATGGGGTGTCGAATTTCCCAGCGATCCGCGCAATCCTGACTGGCGGGTTGTTCTGCGTGAAGCCGCGGCAGCCGGTTATGCGGGGATTGAGCTCGGACCCGTTGGTTACATGCCGGAAAGTCCAGATGTGGTCGCTGATGCCCTTGCCGAAGAGGGGCTTGCACTGATTGGCGGTGTTGTCTTTCGGGCTTTTCATGATCCCGCCCGATGGGATGATGTGCTGGATGGAGCAATACGGACATGCAGGGCCATCGCTGCGCATGGTGCACAACA
>JAPOSK010000062.1 GCA_026709725.1 Paracoccaceae bacterium
GTCCCTGAATCCGTGATCAATCCGCCTGCCATTCATGAATCAATCCCGACACAGCGTTGTATTTGTCTTCATTGCGGTCACTTCAATTGATGCGTCCCCCCTGTTGGGACCCAGACTCCAGGAATAGGGAAACGCCCACAATTTGCCGGGCATCAGACCAAAGACGGCATCGTTGACATACAGATAGAGCGGCCCGCCGGATTGCGCCGTGTAGCAGGTGCCTGCACCAATGTCGAAGACCGCTTCGCCCGGGTGACCTATACGCCCTGTCAACTCGAACCAGGGACGTGACGGATGGCGGCGGAACGGCACAAACAAATGCATGATGAGTGGTGGGGGATCCGTCAACCCATCCGGTCCGGCGGGGAGACTGCCGTCCATCCAGTCTGAGGTCTCATCAACATCAAGGCGGTACGTTACTCCTTGAACCAGTTCGAAGCCGGCTGACATATATGGATCTTCCGGACTGAATTCGACAACTCCTGTGCCTGCTTCCAGCGGTTGGACATCTGCCGTCTCACACATATGGCCCGCACAGTCGCGTATGCTAAATACTGCACGGTCGATACCCGCGATGATCACGAGGACGATGAGCAGAAAGACCAGACACCACCAGATGGATCGCATCACATTGCCGAAGAATCCTGCCCGGCAATACCGCAGCCGCGACAATGTCGTCGGATGCCAGTTTGGTGGAGGCTTTTCTCGCTTGACACGGGACCGGGCTGCTGAGGCTCTGATGAATGTGGACGCTGACAGGCACCGCTTGGCAAAGATCAACAAAACAAAGACAGCGATTAGGAGAAACGCATAATCCATGTTCTGACACAGCGACGTGACCCAATAATTCCCAAAGCCTAATGGCATTATCCGGGCCAGTTCGCATGCCGGGGCCAAGAGGCAGGCAATACCCGTACAGTGTGCAGCCGATTCCGATGAAACGAGAAGAGGGAAAGCGATGAGAGTCAGACTCGTAACGAGGAACGCATAATACAGCCAACACCGTTTCAGGATGACATCAAGTGCGTAGTTCATGGCATCATGCCGCTTCTTCGCATGTTTGCGCGATTCGAACGTTGTGCAACGGCGTGTGGGACCGCTTGCAGGTGTGGCCGGACATCGCATTGTGTCGACAATCCGGTATCGGGCAGGAAGCCCCGTCGGGGCATAGGGAACGGCCCGCGCTTTTATTCGCTCAAAGACGCTTCGATGGATCTTTGGCAGGAAAACCGGACTCCAACGGTCGTTGGGTTGATTGCAAAATGCCATCGCTTTCTTCGATTCGGTTTTTTGGCGAATTGCCTCAATGTCCCTGGGTTTGTAGCGGTAGAATGCCCTCAGCCCCGCGCGTGAATCGTGCTGTTTTCCGTTCCAGTCCTTGCGGTGCCTGAATTCTTTTCGCAACTTCTTGTCAAATATCAATTCTGGTTTTTTGCCACCGCACTGCCTTTCTACTTTCGAGATCATCCAGTCGAGCGAAACCAGAGCGAGCTCCTGCCGCGCATATCCACCGCTGACATCGCCGTGAGCGCCAGGAAACCACACCTGCTCAATGCGCCGGGGATCCGTCTCGCCGCTCTCATCCCACAGAATCGGATGAAAGGTGTGCCGTTCATCGTCTATGGAAATCGCATGGCAAGCCCGGCGAACCTTCGGGCTCAGATCTGCGTTTTGAAATCGCAGCGGGTAAATCAACCTGTCCCACAGCACTCTCAACTCTTCAACCGGAAGACCGTAAGCACCGACCGTGTCCCAGACACCGATGAATTCTATCCTGGGCTTGATTCTTTTTGGAGAATTCCGCCCCTTCCTCCAGCGAAAACGATGATATAACGAGACAAAAGGCCTGGTGATCTGGAAGTTCCAGTATTTCCTTCGGAAGTCCGCATAGGTTTGCCGCGCGAACTCATGCAAGGAATGTTCCGAAGCGAATCCCTTTATCAATCCCTTCTTGGCGATCAATGCAGCCAGTATGCGAACGGTGAAGGCGCCGCGACTGAAGCCAAAGAGATAAATCCGATCGCCGCGCTCATAGTTTCGGCACAGGAACTTGTAGAGTTCGATGACGTTTCGCTTGAGTCCGAAGCCGAACGCACCACCCAACAATTTGAACAGCAGAAAGTTCTGTGAACCCACACCATCATCATACATGGCGATTTGTTCCGTGCTATGAAGGTTCAAGGCTTGGTAGAGCCGCCAGACATTGGTCTTTTGCCTCTTTCCGGCACCATTACCCGTGCCGTCGGACAACAAAATGATCGCCTTCTTTTTGCTTTTCATCCACCCCTCCCATTGCGTGGCGGGATCATGCTTCGGCACATTTCGAAACTACGGGCGTTGCTGCTCCCTGTCCCCACAAGTCCGGATATACACGATTGATGCATCATGTCTCTTGCATGACAGGTTCGCCCGCACGGCGTAATGTCTTATCATCATTGAATTGATGCCATACCCCCGCACAAAGCCACTCTCTCCGGTCATGGACTTTCTCAAATACCATCCGAATCGGGATATGATTGAAAGCGGGTGACGGCCCGGGGGTGATTCTCCTATGGCTGACTTTTCGTGACATTTCCCGACGCGCCCCGGTTCCCGGCCTGATTCGAACGAATCAGGCCGCCTGCGCCAGGCGGAGCCCGTTGTCATTGACTGACCGGACAGCCCCGGGCGGTCGCCCTATCGCCGCCATCCGGGCCCATGCGCCAGGGGTGCTGCGACAGGATCCGATGACGCGGGGCCGATGACGGCCCTGATCGCGTCATGGGCCCGCGGCCCTCCCACCCTTCCGGGAACGCGCGTGCGGGCCTGCGAAGGAGGGAGCGCAGGGCGTCGATCACCCTGCCGACCCCCAGTGATTCAACAGGGAGCTCTCCCCGGGCCGTCTCTCCATCCGGGTCCGGGCTCAGTCCCTGCCATCGTCGCTGCCCTCCCCGGAACATCGGGATCGGAGCGGCCGCCGCCACCGTGCCCGGATGCCGGACCCGATGCCGGTCGTCCCCCAAAGTGATGACGATGGGGACGGGAGCGGGACCGCTGGAAGGAGACGGTCCCATCCGCCTCATCCGATGGCAGTGTCGTGGCCTGCCTGCACAAAAGACCGGGTGACTGCGGTCGATACAGGCATTGCCGCCGAGAGGCCGGAATGTGCCGGATCCACCGATGTCACCCCGATGCCGTGGGTGGCCGCATCCCATGACTCCCGGCCCTCTCCGGGCGACGGCCAGTCGGCCCGACCATTGGTGAAGCGGATGTGGATCCCGTCATGGGGGATGTCCGCGGTGGCAAGCGGGGTGGCCCGCTCCGTCCCCAGCCGGAGACGCCAGTCCCAGGGGAGGACCGTGTTGAGGATGGCAAGAGCCTCCTCGACACGGCCCCGCTCCGCCGCACTGGCCCACCCCACAATGCGGAGGGTCCTGGCCGGACCCGGATCAGTGATGACAAGATCCCTCCGGCCGCCATCGCGATCTTCCTAGGTCTGGAACGCCTGCACGAAGGCGAGCAGTTCGGCTGCACCGGCACTGCCGTCGCGGGAACCCCGCCAGGAGCCCGAACCGATCTCGCCGCCATCGTCGGAGATCGTCATCGTGGCCAGACCACCGATCCCGGGGGACTCATCACGGAACGCCGGGCCGATGACAATCGTCCGATCGTCACCCGTCCGGAGATGGGCCGCGATGGGGCGTGCCCCGCCAAGCGGTGCGGGTGGGTCACTGCCGGCGGTACCGTCCGTGCCTGATGGCGGTTCTGCCGGGGACGAAACGGCACTGTCCGTGTCCTGTGGTGGCACCGATCAAGGCAGGACGCTGTCGGAGCCCGCCACAGGCGGCGAGCGTCAGGCACCGGTCAGGAGGGCGGTCAGGACCGGGTGGCGCAGTGTCATCATGTTCATCCCTGTGTGCACCACGGACTGCCCCGGAGTCGGTCAGGTCAGCCCCCGGCTGGCGGGCGAGGTGGGTGGGTGGCGGAGTTACGGGCTCCGCGGGGCCGCAAAGACCCCCACCGCACGGTCACCGGCATCCTCGCCGGTGAAGTGCAGATCGAAGTAGCCGATCATGCCCGCGGGGACGACGGGCTCCTCGGTCTCCGCGTCATGGTGGAGCCGCACATGCCAGGTGCTGCCGGCATCGCCCACATCCAGGGTGTCCGCCGCAGAGAGACCCCTGCTGACGGAATAGCTGCCGGCGATGGGCGGACCC
Organism: Paracoccaceae bacterium; assembly: GCA_026709725.1. Classification (GTDB taxonomy): domain Bacteria; phylum Pseudomonadota; class Alphaproteobacteria; order Rhodobacterales; family Rhodobacteraceae; genus MPNP01. The sequence goes on from JAPOSK010000062.1 coordinate 4,197, forward strand.
GCAGCGCCCCGCCACTCCAGGCGCACACCGTTCCAGTCGGCAAGGCCGGGCGGGGTGTCCCCGGTCAGGCCGGAGGCGCGGAAGGCGAAGCGGTCGAGGGTGCCGTCGATGCGCTGATCGTCCGCACCCCGGCCCAGATCCAGCGTCAGGGTCGTCCGGGCGGTGAAGGCCCCGCTGTAGCCGCCCCGGCGGGCATGGCCTTCGGCATCATTGTCAACATAGCGATAGGTCGCGCGCCCGGTGTAGGTCTCGGCAGGCAGAGCGGTCACGCTCGCATGGCCCTCGGGCTCCTGATACCAGAGGGTGAGGGTGGCCGGCTCGGCGGTGTCGTCAAGCCACACACCGTACTGTCCAGACGCATCGTCGGGCCCGTCCCCCAAGTAGTTGGCCCGGGCATCATCCGGGCCCTGCCGCGCCAGACCGTCAAGCGCCGCCTCGACATCCGCCATGGCGACGAAGCCGCCGTCATGGTTGCGGACAGCGATGCCGGTGAAGGCGGGTTTCAGCTCCGCGATCAGATCCGTCAGGCCCTCCCTGAGGCCCTCCGACAGATCGGCATCGCTCGCAACATCGCCCTCAATGGCGGTCAGGGCCGTGATGTTGCCCGCCCGGCGGATCCGGACCAGCAGCGCCCCGCAGGCCTCATCGGCCGTGCAGGCGTCACCGTCATGGTCATCCAGGGCCTCCGCGCGCGCCGCCCGCTTCATGATCCAGGTGCGGGCGGCATCAATGAGGTCCACAAGACCGGCCTTCCGCACGGCGTCAAGCGAACTCGTGTCAACCGCAGCCCTGAGGGCGTCCAGCCCGGCTGCCGTGGTGGTCGCCCGGATCTGACGCTCCTGCTCCTGGCAGGCCGTATCGGTCCCGCAGGACAGGGTGGAAACGGTGGTGATCAGTGGGGGTGGGGGTACGGGGACATCGTCAGTCTCGCTGCAGGCGGCAAGAATGAGGACGAGAGCGACAAGGCTTGCGGCGGAGCGGGCGGTCATGGGAACGGGATCTCCTTGGTGGGGGGTCTCCTTGCGGAGGCGGCCGGCCTGCGGGCATGCTGGTCCCCTGTGCAGGGAATGATGGGGAGTCGTTGGGGATGATGGGGCTCCGGGAATGACTGTGGGACAGGGCGACCCCAGGGCCGCCCCTCCCGCATGTTCCATGTCGGTGACCGGGCCCGGTCAGAAGCTCATCACAACGCCGACACCGGCCTTGTTGACATCCTCGACCTTGCCGAACCCGGCTTCGACTGTCGCACCGCCGCCGAGGTCGTGCTTGACACCGAGGCCGAAGCCGTCCATGTCCGCCATGCCGTCCCCTTCATGCCGGGCAAAGACAGCCGTGATTTTGGTGGCTTCACCGGCACTGACATCGACCTGGGCTCCGAGGCTTGTGTGCTTCGTGTCCGTGTCGTCCTTCTGCTGGGCATAGTAGACGGAGCCGCCGAACTGGCCGAAGTCGCCACCCACAGAGGCCTGGATGGCCTTGTCGCTGTCATAGCCGAACCCGATCGTGGCGACACCAAGATCGACCTTGCCGCCCAGGGCCCAGTGGGTTTCCTGGTCAGCGGCTCTGGCCATGACGGCATCAACGGCAGGCGCTGCGGCACGCGCAGGTGACCCCGCCGACTTCAGGGTAATCTCCGATTCGGAGAGTCCGCCCATCGTGATGCCGAGGCCATCGGTATCGCCGTTCAGGTCGTTGACAGTCCCGACCACTACATCAGCCCCATTCGCGTCTGTTGCATCTGCCCGCTCTGCGGGATCATCTCCTGCCGGATCAGTCCAGCTGTCAGCCGCATCAACGACATGGTAGACAGTGTTCCCGACAATGTAGAACTGGCGTTGTGCGACACCGAGAAGTTCGGTACCGCTTGGAGCACCTTCACTTGTTCCGGGCACGAACGGGACGAATGCCGTCGCGCTCACAGTCTGATACGGAACATCGGTGTTGAAGGTGAAGGTGGTGGTCCTGCGGTCGGTGCCGGTCTGCCCATTGTCGAACAGGATCGTGTTTGTCCCCTGGTAGGTTGGTGCCACCGCAGCCCGTGCGGAAATGGCTGGAACGGCGGCTCTGCCCTCAACAGCCGCAATGTCCTCCTGCCCGACAGAGAAGCCGATCGTGGCCATGCCCAGGGTGACGTCCACCCGGGCCTGGCCGGCACCGTTGTCGGCGAGACCCTCGGCCACATTGTCAACGCCGACATTGCCGTCAAAGCCGACATCGCCGAGTGAGAAGGCCAGATCGGATGCCCGGTCGTTGTCGCCGACGGTGACCTTCCACCCTTCGCCACCGATATAGACTTCACCGTCATCGACTTCGTTGTCGCTGTCCGACCGGACACGCACCTTCATGCCGAAGGTGAGACCGCCATCGGTGACACCCTCGCCCTTGAAGGTGACCTTGGCGAACTGATTGAACTTGAACTTGGAATCGGACCCGTCCGTTCCCTCACCGGTGAACTCGATGCCGAGACCGGCACTGCCCGAGAGGGACAGGCCGCCGCCGCCGTCCATGGCGGTTGCGCCGCCGGCCATGAGGCCGAGCGAAGCAACTGCAATGAGGAGTTTTCTCATAATAAAACCTCTTTTCTTTGTTTGAATTGATTTGAAAATGCAGGTCATTCTGCACGGTGCTTCCATAAGCGGTAAAAACCGGATCGGGCAGGATTCTTTCCCTGTTCCCCGCGAAAAGCAATGGATGTTGCAGTAATGCAACATAGATGTCAGTCCATGCTTCAGGATTTCATCCTCCCGCTGGCGGCGGATGTCCGGGGGCCTTGTGGAGGTATGGAAACGGGGCCACCCGAAATGGCAGGACATGGAACGATGAAAGCAAATCAAACCAGGAGTTCGGCTCAGCGCAGCGGATTGTGCAGGAATGAAAAACCGCACTCAAGTGCAAAGCCATGCGCTGCGGACCCCTGCCTGCGAGATCGGGATGTCTCCGCTAACCTCCTGCGCCGATACCGCTCCCGGCGGCGCGCATTCACCCCTTACCTTCGACGGTCTGAGTCTGCAAATACCAAGAACAAGAACAGCGAGGATTACGGCGGAGCGGGCGGTCATGGGAACGGGGTCTCCTTGGTGGTCTCCTTGCGGAGGCGGCCGGCCTGCGGGCATGCTGGTCCCCTGTGCAGGGAATGATGGGGAGTCGTTGGGGATGATGGGGCTCCGGGAATGACTGTGGGACAGGGCGACCCCAGGGCCGCCCCTCCCGCATGTTCCATGTCGGTGACCGGGCCCGGTCAGAAGCTCATCACAACGCCGACACCGGCCTTGTTGACATCCTCGACCTTGCCGAACCCGGCTTCGACTGTCGCACCGCCGCCGAGGTCGTGCTTGACACCGAGGCCGAAGCCGTCCATGTCCGCCATGCCGTCCCCTTCATGCCGGGCAAAGACAGCCGTGATTTTGGTGGCTTCACCGGCACTGACATCGACCTGGGCTCCGAGGCTTGTGTGCTTCGTGTCCGTGTCGTCCTTCTGCTGGGCATAGTAGACGGAGCCGCCGAACTGGCCGAAGTCGCCACCCACAGAGGCCTGGATGGCCTTGTCGCTGTCATAGCCGAACCCGATCGTGGCGACACCAAGATCGACCTTGCCGCCCAGGGCCCAGTGGGTTTCCTGGTCAGCGGCTCTGGCCATGACGGCATCAACGGCAGGCGCTGCGGCACGCGCAGGTGACCCCGCCGACTTCAGGGTAATCTCCGATTCGGAGAGTCCGCCCATCGTGATGCCGAGGCCATCGGTATCGCCGTTCAGGTCGTTGACAGTCCCGACCACTACATCAGCCCCATTCGCGTCTGTTGCATCTGCCCGCTCTGCGGGATCATCTCCTGCCGGATCAGTCCAGCTGTCAGCCGCATCAACGACATGGTAGACAGTGTTCCCGACAATGTAGAACTGGCGTTGTGCGACACCGAGAAGTTCGGTACCGCTTGGAGCACCTTCACTTGTTCCGGGCACGAACGGGACGAATGCCGTCGCGCTCACAGTCTGATACGGAACATCGGTGTTGAAGGTGAAGGTGGTGGTCCTGCGGTCGGTGCCGGTCTGCCCATTGTCGAACAGGATCGTGTTTGTCCCCTGGTAGGTTGGTGCCACCGCAGCCCGTGCGGAAATGGCTGGAACGGCGGCTCTGCCCTCAACAGCCGCAATGTCCTCCTGCCCGACAGAGAAGCCGATCGTGGCCATGCCCAGGGTGACGTCCACCCGGGCCTGGCCGGCACCGTTGTCGGCGAGACCCTCGGCCACATTGTCAACGCCGACATTGCCGTCAAAGCCGACATCGCCGAGTGAGAAGGCCAGATCGGATGCCCGGTCGTTGTCGCCGACGGTGACCTTCCACCCTTCGCCACCGATATAGACTTCACCGTCATCGACTTCGTTGTCGCTGTCCGACCGGACACGCACCTTCATGCCGAAGGTGAGACCGCCATCGGTGACGCCCTCACCCGTGAAGGTGACCTTGGCGAATTCGTTGAACTCGATCTTGGACTCGGACGTTGTGGCACCAGCGGCGTTTTCCGCCTTGCCGGTGAAGGTCAGACCGAGACCGGCACTGCCCGAGAGGGACAGGCCGCCCCCGCCGTCCATGGCCGTTGCGCCGCCGGCCATGAGGGCCAGGGCCTTTCAACAGGACACAGTTAACTCTAGGTCTGCACAGTCTCCGCAGGGCACGGATGTTTTCGAGGAAGAGTGACAGGATCGGACATCCTTCCCGGAACTGTTGGAATCGGATGCCCCTCAGCACCCCGTCGCCCCTGGCGGGTGTCAAGATCCCCCGGGCTGGCCCCAGTAGTGCCCCGGCGTGGTACAGGCGTTGACGAACCCGTCTGCCGTCTCTGCTGATATCTGTTGCATTCCGATCTGCATGATGCGGAACGGTCCTGCATGAAATCGGGGACGGGTCAGGAGTGTGATTGTGATAGGGGCGAGCTGGGGACGCGCGGGTAGATGGGTGCTCGTGCCTTCAGGGCCTTCCTCATGTCGGACCGCTTCGATGTGGCCTGGGCCCGGATGGCGGCGATAGGGTGATCACCCGAGGTCATTGACTGGGCCAACGACAACCGCCGGGCCAATGACAACGGGCTCCGCCTGACACAGGCGGCCTGATTCGGTCGGGACGTGTCAGGAACCGGGGAGCGTCGGAAGACGTCAGTGAAAGTCAGCCATAGGAGAATCACTCCCCTGTAATACTCCACAATTTGAACAGGAAAGGCACATAAATACAGCAGATAAGGCAGCGCCGCCCGGTGAAGTTTCAACGGGGAGCGGGACATTCCCCGGGCAAATTTCGATGCAGAGTTTGACATTTACTGTTTACAGGAATCATCAATTCGTGTACCATCCGTTACGGAGCGGGAGCGGACAATGTCCCTTGAGCATATAATCATTGGGGATTATACACATGAGTTGACATTACTCAAAATACCCAATGATATTCAGTTACTTGATGTATCGATAAAGTGTTTGACAAAATTCAATATAAAAAACTGATTCTTTTGAACTAATTTAGATTCTGTCAACCAATCGATATAATCCCCTAATCATTCATCCAAAGAGGACCTAAACATGAAAATCACCAAATGTTACCAGCGCTGGATTGGCTTTCTGCTTGCGATCATTGCAACTGTGGTAGGTCTGGTCGAATTGAATACCATACGGAAATCATCCGAGTTGGCAGCGGCGCAGGCTGTAATGAATACCTACTATCCCGCCAGAAATATGATTATTCATGGCGCACTTCGCAATTTGCATACGGAAAAAGACCTCATATTGTTTAATCTGCAAATTCAAAATTATCCGCAGGGAAGCGAGATTTCGAAGGCTGCCAAAGAGACAATGATGGAAATCGAGGATTTGGGCAATCTCACGCACAAGCAAGCTTTGACAGACTATGGGCACATCGTAGAATCTATTTGTAAGCAGTATGCGCAGGGGTTTTTCGGCGGGGTTGCTCAGTCATTTGTAAATGAAATCGTGGTGCCGGATGCACTGCAACAGAATGCACAAAAGATAGAGCCAATGATAAATTTGGATGACTGCCAGTAAATTTCCGCTCACCACTGCAACCTCTGTATGAACTGGTTGATTCCGGCTGAGTGCAGAATATCACTCTAAGCCAGCCTGACGCACTGTTCTCAGTGCCGCTGTCCGACAAACCGAGTGTGCCGGACACTTGGGAAACCCTTCCAACAACCTGGATTCCGGTGGGATCCCCCCAATCAGCGATCAAAACCAGGGCAAGGATCCGGCAGATCCCTGAATCCCCACCCGTCATGGTGTCGATTCATCAAGATCGGAAGTCACCCGCCGGGTGGATGCGATGCGCCACGGAACCGCTCCTCCCTTCACCACCCCATTCGAGGACCCGGCCCTCACGCCCCGGGCGGCCCGCCCCTGACACTCCGGCCCCTCCGGGCATGGCCGGCCCGAGGTCCGCCGCGACCTGCCCCTGCCCGGGGCAGGGCCTATCAATATAACATACTTGACTCCGCATCATCCCTCTCCATCCTGATCCTCTCCCATGTCCTGATCACAAACACACTCCCCCGAGGGTCCGCATCCCCTGCCACAGCTTCTCCGTCCCGGGCAGGGGCTGACGCCTCAAAGGGTGGAACCCGGCCAGACCCCCCGTGAGGACCACGAACCGCCCCTCCATCACCTCCATGGCGTCATCGCCCGGGCCTCCGCCGGTGGCGCCCGGGACGCAAGGAAGCCCCGCTCGGCAGCAAGGACACAGAGCACCCGTGATCCCGTCCCCGCACACGAGGGAGCCAGATGGGTCGTGGGCCTGCGTGCGGGCCCATCATGATGGGTGGTGATGGCATCCCCGGCAAGGCAGCGGCGGAGATCGTCAGCCGCTCTGCCCGGTTCATCCCCCGTGGCATCAACCCCTCCCCGGAACCGGGACGATCAGGAAGGGAAATGAAGTACATGCTGATGACAGTGCAGCCCACAGGTCAACTTTTTCCAGATCGTCAACCCACATGACCTGGGCCATCTGAATGTCTTCCACTG
>JAPOSK010000229.1 GCA_026709725.1 Paracoccaceae bacterium
GATCAATCTGCCCTGCCACAGCGTGCGAAAGGATGCGCTCCGTGGTGAAAATGACCTTGGTCAGCGAGGCCAGGTCAAACCACATGCCTGGGTGCATCCTGATCCTGTCGGGCGTAAGCTCGGCAAATCCTGTCGCCCGCACCCTGCGCGCGCCACCTGTTGTCGCCAATGCCAAAACGCCGCCCGGGATACGACCGCGCGCGCAGGCGTCTTCCACTTTGGCAAATGCAGCGTTGAAACCTATGATACATCTCCTGAAACCTCGGCCCTGAACCGATGGTCATCGCCCGATGAGACCCAGGGAGCCAATTGCGGCTCCCAGCCCAATGGACGGACCAGAGACGGCACATCACGGGTATCGACTGGAAATTCACACTGGCGCCGGTGGATGCTGGGGACTGCGCTGATCAGCTGCCTGGTGTAGCTGTGTTTTGGCGTGGCCAGCACATCTGCAGCCCTTCCGATTTCAACGATGGTTCCAGCATAAATGACGGCGATCCGGTGGGCGATTTTTTCAACAACCGCCATGTCGTGCGTCACGAAGAGATAGGCCAGCCCAAACTCCCTTTGCAGATCCACCAGCAGATCCAGAACATGGGCCTGAACGGACACATCCAATGACGACACGGCCTCGTCAAGAACCAGAATAGACGGGCTGAGCATCAGTGATCGTGCGATGCAAAGACGCTGTCGCTGGCCACCCGAAAACTCGTGCGGGTAACGCTGCAGGCTGTTTGACGGCAGGCCAACCCGGTCGAGCAGGCTTCCCATGCGGTGGTGGGCTTTCCTGTCAATCTTATGGCCCATGGCAATCAGGGGTTCGGCCAGAAGCTGCACAACAGTGAGACGGGGGTTGAGTGAGGCGTTCGGGTTCTGGAAGACCGCTTGCACTGGCCTGGTTGCGCCATCCCTGACTGTGCGAGCGGTGTGAATCTCACCGCGTGTCGGTTTGACAAGATCCAGAATAGCGCGTGCTGCAGTCGATTTGCCCGACCCGCTTTCTCCCATGATTCCCAATGTCTCTCCACGGTAGAGGTCAAATGATATTCCTTCGACCGCATGGACATTCCCCGTTTGATGTCGGAGGAGGCCGGCGCGGACCGGGAATCGCACGGTTAACCCATCGACGGCCAGCGCCCGGTCTTGCAGATCTGCCTGATCGCGTTTCATATCACTCCGGACTGATTTTCCATCCGAAAACTGTGGCACGGCTTTCAGGAGATGGCGGGTATATGCATGTTGCGGGTTGTCAAGCACCGCATCCAGAGCGCCCTGCTCCACCGCAACTCCCTCCCGCATCACCAGCACGCGGTTGGCGAATCCTGCAACCAGTCCGATATCATGGGTGATGAAGATGAGACCGGTGCCGGTCTCACGCTGCATTTCGGTCAAAAGTCCCACAATCTGGGCCTGAATCGTCACATCCAGTGCCGTGGTTGGTTCATCAGCAATCAACAAGCGCGGGTTGGCGGCCAGGGCGATGGCGATCATGACGCGTTGCAGCATTCCACCCGACAGCTGGTGCGGTGCATATGTCAGGCGGCGTTCAGCATCCGGGATGCGTACGCATTCGAGTGCATGACACGCAGCAGCCCTCGCCTGCGACCGAGACATCCCATGGTGGATACGGAAAATTTCTTCAATCTGTGTCCCGATTGTCAGGACCGGGTTGAGCGAGGTCATGGGCTCCTGAAAAATCATGCCGATCTGCCGCCCACGAATGCATTCAAGCGCGGCCTCCTCCGCCTCTGCAAGATTTGACACGGTCCCGTCGGCCTCGACAAAATTGATGCTCCCTCCAAGAATCGCGCCCCCACCAAAATCGACCAGTCGGTTGACTGCCATGGCAGTCACGGATTTTCCTGAACCGCTTTCTCCCACAATTGCCAGTGTCTCACCGGCTTCAAGGTCGAAACTGACACTGTGCAGGACCTGATTGTCTTCAGGCCGTGCACCGAAACCGACGCACAGATCGCGCACGGACAGAAGTGGTGTCACGCCAGAGTTCTTCTGGTTCTGGGATCAAGGAGATCGCGCAATGCATCTCCGAGCAGATTGAATCCCAGCACAGAGAGCATGAGTGCAAGCGCAGGTACAAGCAGCAGCCATGGGGCGATCTCCATCAGGTTCCGTGCATCTGCAAGCATCAATCCCAATGAGGCATGCGGTGGTTGGGTCCCAAGGCCAAGAAAGCTGAGGCCGGCTTCTGTCAACAATGCCCACGCCAGCGCCAACGTGACCTGCACCATCAGAGGCGCGACGAGATTCAGTGACAGGTGCCACACCATGATATATCTCCGACTGCTGCCAAATATACGGGCAGCGTCAATGAACTCCCTGTGTTTCAGCGACAGGGCCGGACCGCGTACCACGCGAGTGAAAATCGGTGTGTAGACGATGGCGATCGCGAGAATGCTTGTCCACCCGCCGGGTCCGAATATTGCGATGATCAGAAGTGCAAGAAGGATTGCGGGAAATGCCAGCAACACATCCATAACCCGCATCACGGTGCCGTCCCAGAGACCGCCAAACCACGCAGCTGTCAACCCCATGACCGTTCCTGCGAGAGCGGCCGCACCGACTGCAAGAAAAGACACGGTGAGGGACTGCGAGATTCCGGTCATCAACCGGCTGAGCAGATCGCGCCCGAAAAGGTCTGTCCCGAAAAGGTGGGCCGCGCTGGGACCCTGCAAACGAGCGGTTCTGTCCTGACTCAGCGGGTCATATGGCATCAGGCCAAACTCGGCCAGGATCGCTGTCACCAGAAGGATGGCAATGATGGTCATGCCGATACGACCGGAAGAGTGTCGCAAGAGATCACGGAAGAAACGGGTCAATTTGAATCAAGCCGAATACGGGGATCAAGGGCTGCATAGGCCAGATCGACCAGGAGGTTGATGACCATGAAGTTAAAGGCGATGAAGAGGACTGATCCTTGAACCAGCGCGTAGTCACGCTGCAATATTGCATCAAGCACGACACGACCCAGACCGGGCAGGGCGAAAATCTGCTCAACCAGAACAGCCCCACCGAGGAGATAGCCAAACTCGACCCCGGAAAGCGTTACCACCGGGATCAGTGCATTCGGCAGTGCATGGCACCAGATGACCCGCCGCCGGGGTATGCCTTTCGATCTGGCGGTTCGAATATAATCCTCACACAGAATATCGAGCATTGCAGAACGTGAGATACGGATAACTGCAGCCGCGAATGCCGTTCCGAGCGTCAGTGCGGGCAGAATCATCTGACCGAGATTGCGCAGCGGATCTTCGGAGAACGGTACAAAGGTTCCCATTTGCGGCAGGATGCCAAAACCGACCGAAAGAACGAAGATGAGAAGCAGACCAACGACAAAATTGGGTGTCGATTGACCGATCATCACAATCACACGCACAGCAAGATCGGCGGCACTGTCTTTTCGCATCGCGGCAAAGATGCCAGCCGGAAGCCCGATTCCCAGAGCAATCAGCATTGACAGAATTGCCAGCTCCAGCGTGAGCGGGAAATGCGTCAGAATGACCCGGAGCACTGGTTTCCCAAAGGTGGTCGAAAGGCCAAGGTCTCCCTGAACAACACCCGTCAGCCAATGCCAGAACTGGATAATCCAGTTCTGGTCAAGGCCAAAATAGGCACGCAGCGCCTCACGCTGTGCCGGGGTCAGGAGTCCCGACTCGGTGCCAAGCATTGCGGTGATTGCATCACCCGGCACCATTCTGATGGCAATAAAAACAAAAACCGAGACCCCAAACATCACCAGCGGAAACACCAGAAGGCGTTTGAGGGGATAATGCATGGGGGCCCGACGTCTGTTTATCGCATGCGCTATTCGACGATCGAAACAGCACTCAGCCCAAAGAGCGACCCGGTGGGTGTTGCCTCAAAGCCCTGCACAGTGTCCAAGGCCGCCGCATAGGTATATCCGGTATAGAGCCAGACCCAGGGTGAGACTTCAGCCAGATGCCTGTCAAACTTGGCGAAGATCTCCTTTCGCTTCACCGGATCGGTCTCCTCCCGACTCTGAGTCATCAGGCGATCAAGGGTGTCATCGATGTAGTTTGCAACCTTCTGCAGGTTCCCATCCCTGGTCCAGTAACGGTTGTACATTGTGAAGGGATCAGGACGACCGCCATTCAGTGCCACGGCCATATCGAAATCTGCCGACAGCCATGCGTCAATGTAGACGTTTAATTCCTTCATTTCGATTTCAAGATCGATGCCAATCTCGGAAAGCTGCGACTGAATAACCTGTGCTTCGGCGGCTGCGGTGGGCGGCTCCCCGGTCGCTGCCATGATCGTCGCCGAGAAACCGTCGGGATAGCCCGCTTCTGCCAAGAGCGATCTGGCCTTTCCCAGGTCACGCTCATAGCAGAACAACTCGGACACATCCGTTCTGTAGGCATCCATGGTGAGCGGGCCCGTCACAGTTCCCTCGCCGAGAAGTGCCGTGTCGAGAATGTTCTGACGGTCAACCGCACAGCTGATAGCCTGACGCACTCCCATTTCCGTCAGTGGGGTTCGCGAAGGATTCAGTTGCAGCACATGGTAGGAAAGGACCGGCTTCTTGATCAGCTGGACACCGGGGACATCGGGAATCAGGGTTGCCACGAAGGGATCATTGATCAGTGCGAAATCAACCTGCCCGGCTCGCAGGGCCGCAAGGATGGCCGTCTCATCAGGAAGGACGCTGATTTCAAGCCCGTCTATCGCCAGCACGCCACCAGCCCAGTGCGGATTTGGACTCAGGGAGGCATTGGAGTTTGGATTCCAGCCGTCAAGCATGAAAGGGCCCGAGCCGACCACATCGCTTCCAAGACTCCCGGCGGCAATCGCTGCGGCCGGAACGATGGCTGAATTGATGGAGGCCATGGCCGTCAGGATTGGAACATTTGGTTCTGACAGGCCAAAGATGACTGTTGTCGCATCAGGCGTCTCAATTGATGCGATTGATGTGAAATTTGACCTGGAGGCAGCACCTGTTTCCTCATTCAGTATGCGCTCAAATGAGGCCTTTACATCCGCTGACGTCACTGCGCTGCCATCGTGGAACCTGGCATCCGGATCTATGGTGACCGTCAGTTCTGTCGCATCATCATTGAACGACCAGGATGCTGCGATGGCAGGCACGATGTCAGCATCAGGATCAAGACGAACCAGTGGTTCATAAAGAAGCTCAAGCAGGCGGATCGAAGAAAATGCCGTCTGTTTGTGTGGATCAAGTCCGGTGGCATCCTGCGACCAGGCCATCATGAGCGTGTCGGCTGATACCGGGGTCATCAATGCTCCCGTACAAAGAACGAGCGCTGCGGCAAGCGATGCAAACAGTTTTCTGATTGCGATTGTAAGAGCATATCGTCTCATGGTGTTCTCCCTGTTCTGAATGATGTGGGTGCTGCAGTCTGGCATGCCTCTGCAAATTGCGTGGGTTGTTGCGTCTCTGCCATTGCAATGGCTTTCCTCAGAACCCCGCCAGATGCATCCAGGCAAACCTTTGCGCACTCCGGTTTAAGACCAGTAAAATTCATCAAGATTGCACATTTGACATCGTATCCACTCGCGGTCAGAAGCGTCTCGGCCTCTTCGAGTTCGATGCCTGTCGTCTCGCAAAGGATCGCAATCGCCCGCGTTCGCAACTTCCTGTTTGAAGCCGAGAGGTCGACCATCAGGTTCTCATAGGTTTTCCCGATTCGGATCATGGCAGCGGTACTCAGCATATTCAGCACCAGTTTCTGAGCGGTTCCCGACTTCAGCCGGGTCGGCCCGCTCAGCACTCCGGGGCCGACAACTGGAGAAATGCCAATGTCGGCATGGTTTGACAGTTCAGAATTTGGATTGCAGGTCAGTGCCACAGTCACAGCACCTCGTTCTTGCGCGTAGTCAAGCGCGCCGATGACATAGGGAGTCCGGCCGCTGACTGCGACCCCGACCACCACATCCAGATGTGTCAGTTCAACAGACTCAAGGTCCCGGGCACCATTTTCACGGCTGTCCTCTGCCCCCTCGAAGGTATTCCGCAAGGCCTTGTCACCACCGGCAATAATTCCAAGCACCATATCCGGCGGAACGGAGAATGTCGGCGGGCATTCAGATGCATCAAGAACCCCCAGCCGCCCACTTGTTCCGGCACCGATGTAGACAAGACGTCCTCCAGCGCGAAAAGCGGCTTCAACATGCTCAACCGCCCGTGCGATATTGGATAACTCCTTCTCGACCGCCTGTGCAACATTTTTGTCCTCGGAATTTATAATGGCGACAAGCTCAGTGATGGACAAAAGATCGATATCAGTCGTGTGCGGATTCCGCCTTTCTGATATAAGACCATTCAGGTCCGAAACGGAAAAGTTGTCTATCAAAACGACCTCCCCCATGAATCCCTCGCTCGGACTATGAATAATTTATCCATAATGTCAACGTAAATCTGAATAAATAAATTGGTCCATTTGGGGTTCTGCAGGTCTGCCCAGACCCGCCTGGTATGCCCGATACGCGCGGTCCCGGATTTTCCTGCATCTGTTCACAGGATTCATCACCCCTCCACCACCTCACTGCACACCTCCACCCGACGAACTCTTCGAGGCCCTGGATGAAAATGAACTGCGGGCCTGGGAAGGAGATCGACATCGTGCTTCCCTGACACAAATTCCTTCCCGATGGCACCGGCTGGTGACTGCAGGTCACCCGGGAATGCTCGCGAACGGATGCATACAGTTGGTCGTCCAGCCGTTTCAGTCATCTCGCCATATGCAATCGGCCAGAAAGTCAGAATTGGCAGACGGTCAGCCATGTCTCCCGACATTGATGGATTGGAGAGTCGTGCTCGCTCCGATGACCACGAACTGATTCCACTGACAACGATCGCGTGTTTGGATGCATCAACCATTGACGGGAATCACCATGATCCATTTGATCGAATGATCGCAGCGGTGGCCCGTCTGGAATCACTGCCGCCGATCTCCTCCGATCCGGCGTTTGATGAAATCGGCATCAAGGGATACCGGACCACATGAGCGAGGGTGAAGAAGGCATGTCAAGACTCTTGCCGGAACGATCCGGGTTTTTCGTGAGCCTTCCGAGCAGGATCGGCTCGGGTCCGGATGATCCGTGTTCTGTCCATCAACCGATTGAGGATGGCGTCCCGAACCGAAACAGCTCCGGCTGATCAATCGCCGGATCGGTACCCCGACATTCTGGAGTTGCAGAAGACAGGTGTCATGATCGGAAAAAGCAGGTTCCAGATATTCAGGGTGGCCATGATCGTGCTATTCATTGCCCATGAATGCCATGCCTCTCCGATGACAATCCCAACCGCTCTGTCGGTGATGTCGGTGTCAATCCGAGGCCATCTTCTGCCGTGAAGGTGCCCTCGACGAGGCAAGGCGGCATGGTCCCTATTCACATCCGGAATGGATTTTGTAATAGTGTATGCCATGGCCATATTTTCCTCGGAGCAAAGCCAGGGCAAACCGTGTCTATCCTGACCATCCTTGATGCACGTTTGGACTCGCTGACCAATGGCGAACAGCAGATAGCAAAATTTGTTCTTGCGGATCCGGCGCATGCAATCCGGCTGTCATCAGTTGATTTGGCAGAACGAACCGGACGCAGTCAGTCGGGCGTGATCAGATTCTGTCAGAAGCTGGGATTCCGCGGGTACCAGGAGTTCAAGCTTGCCGTCAGTGAAGCCACAGCACAGGACTGGAACCTGCCGGCCGATGTCGTGCATGGCATGATCGAATCATCCGACAATCTCCCAACAACCATCCAAAAACTCCTTGGATCAAAACTGCATGCAATGCAGCAGACAATGTCACTGAATTGCGAGAAGACACTTGAATCTGTTCTGGGCGCGATCATGGGTGCGCGCAGAATTCAACTTGCCGGAGTCGGCGCATCGTCACTGGTCGCTCAGGATTTTGCCTACAAGCTTCAAAAACTCGACTGCTCCGTTCTCTACGGGCCGGACAGTCACATCCAGATTGCAAATGCCGCAACCCTGCGCTCCGACGATGTCATGATAGCATTGTCCTACTCCGGAACCAGCCTCGAAACTGTCCGCATCGCGGAACAGGCCAGGGCATCCGGCGCCAGGTTGATTTCGCTTACGGATGTTCAACCCAATCGGCTTGCATCAATCTCAGATATCAATCTCCATGTCATCGCAGATGAAGAACGGGCGCGTTCATCCGCAATTACGTCGCGCGATGGTCAATTGATGGTCCTTGATCTTCTGTTCATCATGCTGGTTCAGAGGAAACCCGAATCCAACGATCTGATCTTTGCAGCCCAGCAAGCCGCCACCGAATTAAAATCGTGACGAGATGCCATGATGACCTTGCCGCACTTGCTCTCACAACACTGCCTGAAAATGTCCGGGAATCCATCCCCAGCGAGCCTGATGACATCAGTTGAGCCTGATCATGAGTGCGTTGGCAATGCAGGGGGCACCCGGCGACCGATGACATTTGCAGGAAGCCGCTACAAGTCCGGTCGACATCATTCCCGGCTCTGGCTTTCCACTGCATCATGAAGCTGATCGGCAACTCGATCATTGTTGGTGTGTGGACACTGGCCAGTCGGGTCCTTGGCTTCATCAGGGACATCCTCTTTGCCGCCATCCTCGGAACCGGTCCGGTGGCTGAAGCCTTTCTGGTTGCCTTTGCCCTGCCCAACATGTTCCGGCGGATCTTTGCCGAAGGGGCGCTCAATCTCGCCTTTGTCCCCATCTACGCGCGCAAAATCGCCGGCATGGATGACCCGGACGGATTTGTCAGTGATGTCAGTGTCAATCTGGCAGCAATCCTGCTGCTGCTGGTCATGGCCGCTCAGATGCTGATGCCCTTTCTGGTGCTGGCCATGGCCAGCGGCTTTATCCATGATGGCCGGTTTGATCTTGCCATCCTCTATGGACGGGTTGCCTTCCCCTACATTCTTTTTGTCGCCATCGCAGCCCTGCTCTCGGCTGCACTGAATGCGCTGGGCCACTTTTCCGTCGCTGCCGCGGCACCAATCATGCTCAATGTCTTCTTTATCTTGACCCTTACGCTGGTACCATTGACCGGGATTGAACCGGGGCTGGCCCTGGCCCTGATTGTCCCCGTGGCCGGCCTTGCCCAGGCCCTGATTGTCTTTCTCGCCCTCCGCCGCGCCGGAGTCCGCATAACGCTCCGGCGGCCACGCCTCACAGATGATATGGTCCGCCTCCTGCATCTTGCGCTGCCGGCCATGCTGGCAGGGGGTGTCGTCCAGATCAATCTGCTCGTTGGTCGTCAGGTGGCAAGCTATCAGGAGGGCGGTGTTGCATGGCTGAACTATGCGGATCGCCTGTGCCAGCTGCCCCTGGGTGTCATCGGTATCGCCATCGGGATCGTGCTCCTGCCGGATCTTTCCCACCGGTTGCACGCCAATGATATCGTCGGCAGCAGGCGGGCCTTCAATCGTGCCCTTGAGGCCTGTCTGTCGCTTGCGCTGCCGGCGACGGTGGCACTGATGGTGGCGGCACTGCCGATCATCAGCGTATTGTTCGAGCGCGGGGCATTCGATGCCGCTGATTCCCGGGCGACAGCCCTCGCCCTCGCTGTCTACGCTGCCGGGTTACCGGCGTACATGATGCAGAAAATCCTCCAGCCGCTGTATTTCGCGCGCGAGGACAGCAGGACGCCTCTGCGTTATGCGCTGTTCTCCATGCTCGTCAACGTGGCCGTGGCGGTGGGGCTGGTGGCGGCACTTGGCTATCTTGCTGCAGCGCTGGGCACCGCCCTCGCAGCGTGGGCAATGGTCCTGATGCTCGGTCGCGGAGCCGCGGGGCTGGGCCAGGCGACCCGGCTTGATGGCCGCAATCGTCGGAATCTTCCCCGCATTGCCACTGCATCACTGATCATGGGTCTGTTTCTTTATGGTTTCATCCATCTCTGCGGCGACCTCTTTGTCCAGGACACAGTCCGCTACGCTGCCCTTTGCGGTCTCGTCCTTGGCGGGCTGCTGGTCTACACCGCGGTCTGTGCCGCGCTTGGCGTCTGGACATTCCGTGAAATCCGGATTCTTTTTCGCCGGCGTTCGCACACCGAACCCTGAGGCAGGAAACGGTTCACTGCCGGAAGGCTTCCCTGATGTGCAGGGGTTTCCCGTCCCTGCGAGGAGAGAAAGCTGTCCTCAGTTGCGGCGGGAGCCGCCCACCAGCCCGATGAGATAGTGGATTCCGTCCCGCAGGCCCAGGGAAAGGAAGATGGTCGCAAAAAAACCGACGATGAAACCCACGAGTATGGGAATCCAGAGGATGTTGCCATCCAGAAAAATGCCAAATCCGACCTGCAGCGCGACCATGATGAGCGGCAAACGGTAGAGATTGCTGCGTAATGCATCAGGAATTTTCAGGGGCAGAACCGCAAGGGCAAGCAGGCTGCCGAAGAGACCAAAAATTCCAGGGGATGGGCCGATGAGCGGAACTTCGCCACTATCGAGGGCCAGATAACCCACAGCACCGAGAAGGGTTGCTGTCGTGAATATGACCAGAACCCGCACCTGACCGATGAAACTGCTGGCATACTTGCCGACAGCAAGGAGAAAAACAACACTGATAAGTGAATTGGCGAAATTCCACCCGATAAATGGATAGGTCAGCATGCGTGACATGCTTTCCATGAAAGACGATTCTCGTGCGAGATCAATCTGAGCCTGATCAACGAGGATTCCGTGATAGATGATCGCATGAAGACGCCAGCTCTCCGCACCCGGAGCAAGGCCGGGGCGCATTTCACCCAATGTGAACAGCAGCTCCACGGCACCAATCAGAATCACCAGGGCCAGAATACCGTGCGGGACACTGTGGAATGGGCGATTCTGGTCGTATTGAGTCATGGATGGGATCGTGTGGCGGATTGGTGTATCGTTGCAAGTCTTCGGCAATTCGGCATATTGGCATTCTCCGATCAATACAATGCAGGATGTGTTCTCGTCATGCGTATTTTTTCAGGCGTCCAGCCAAGCGGCAATCTGACACTTGCGAACTATCTCGGTGCCCTCAAACGCTTTTCCGCATTGCAGGGCCCCGTTGTGGAAACGAGACG
>JAPOSK010000027.1 GCA_026709725.1 Paracoccaceae bacterium
CCCCCCCCCCCCCCCCCCCCCCCCCCCCCCCCCCCCCCCCCCCCCCCCCCGGCGCGCGCGGCGCCCGGGATTCGGTCGCCGTAACGGAGGCAGCATGACGTGAGGATCAAGGACAGCGGGGATTGCTGGTGAAGAGAGATTCACCCGCAATCATATAGTCATCAATCAACTGACCGGCCCGCGGACCTGTGAGCCAGGTCTCAAGTGTCCGGGTCAGGTCACCGTTGACATGGGGGTGCCGGATCGGGTCAACGCGGATGTAACTGTATTGATTGAAGAGGGCTGGATCTCCCGAAAACAGGAGGGCAAGGGTCCCCTTGTTGCCAAAGGTCAACCAGCTGGCCCGGTCGGTCAGAACATAGGCATCAAGGGCACTGGCGGTATTCAGTGCTGCCCCCATCCCGGCTCCGATTTCCTTGTACCAGCTGCCAAATGATGCTGGATCGCGACCAGCCCCGGCCCAGAGATCAATCTCGCGCATATGCGTCCCGCTCCTGTCACCGCGGCTGATGAATTCCGCCCCGGCCCCAGCGATGCGCAGGAGAGCAGTGACGGCATCAGGAGCCCCGGCAATGTCCGCCGGGTCGTCAGCAGGACCAAGAATGACAAACTCATTGTACATGATCGGGCAGCGCCGGATCCCAAAACCGCCGGCGACAAACGCCTCTTCCGCTTCGGGGGCATGGACAAGGACAGCGTCAACATCACCATTGCGGCCAAGACCGAGTGCCTGGCCCGTTCCAACGATCAGGAGGTGGACATCAATGCCAAGATCCTTGCGGATTGCCGGAAGGAGGATCGTGCCAAGCCCGGCATTGTGAAAGGATGTTGTGACAGCAAGTCGCAGGGTCTCCGCCGAGATTGCGGTGCCGTGGACAATGCCAAGACACAGGGTCAGGGGTATCAGCCATCGCCGCATCATCGACATCGTGTCCGCTACGGAAATCCTCATGTGATGATGTCCCCCGCCAGAAACTGGGTTGCTGCACGGGATTTGGGTTCAGCAAAGAACGTTGCAGAATCGGCGATTTCATGAACGCATCCGTTGAGCAGGAAGACAACCTGATCGGCAAGACGCCGGGCCTGGCCAAGATCATGGGTTGAGAGAACGATCTTGGTTCCGGATGAATTTGTTTCCTGCAGCAGTGATTCAATCTCGCGGGTCGCTCTGCCGTCGAGGTTGGCGCAGGGCTCGTCAAGAAAGATGATGTCGGGCTTGCTGATCAGGGCCCGGGCCAGGGCGAGTTTTTGCTGTTCACCACCCGACAGGCTGCCGGCCGACATGGGCAGAAACTGTTCAAGTTGAAAGCGGCCGGCAAATGCGGTCGCACGAACTTTGGCTCTCCGGGACCCCTCTCCACGCAGCATGAGGGGGTAGGTGAGGTTGCTGAGAACAGTCCTGCGCAGCATGATTGGTGACTGAAAAACAAAGGACTGGCGCAGACGTGCCTGGTTCTCATCAACCGCCCAGGTCAGGCTGCCGGATTCGAGTGGATCAAGTCCATGCAGCATGCGCAGCATGGTGGTTTTTCCGGATCCGTTGGGTCCGATGATGACCAGAATGCCCTGTGGTGTGATGTCGAGATCGATCGGGCCAAGCAGGCGATGTCCCTGGCGGTTGACCTCCGCACCCCGAACAGCCAGTGGCAGGAGGTGTGCTACCACAGTGCTGTCCTTTCTGTGCGCACAAGGCCATGAATGACCATGTTCACGGCCACCGCCAGAATGATGAGGATAAAGCCAAGTCCAAGTGCAAAGGCGAAATTCCCCTTACTGGTTTCAAGGGCGATTGCCGTAGTCAGGACCCGTGTGGCCTGATCGATATTGCCGCCCACAATCATGATCGCGCCAACCTCGCCGATTGCGCGCCCGAAACCGGCCAGTGATGCGATCAGAAGTGCATATCGCCCATCCCGGATCAGCGTGCCCATCCGTTGCCATTTTGTCGCGTTTAATGATAGCAGGAGATCCCTGTAATCGTCCCAGATCTCGCGGATCCCCTGATGGCTTATCGAGATGATGAGGGGTGTGGCAATGATCATCTGGGCAATGATCATGACCGTTGGTGTATAGAGCAGGCCCAGAACACCGAGTGGTCCAGCCCGGCTGAACAGGATGTAGACCAGAAGACCGACAACCACAGGTGGCAGCCCCATCAGGCCGTTGACGCCGGCAATGACGTATCGGCGTCCGGCAAGGCGGGTGAGTGCCAGCCATGCCCCGATCGGGATGCCGATACAGCTGGCAATGACCACTGCCGTCAGTGACACATAGAGCGAACGAAGAGTAATGGTGAGCAGATCCCGATCCAGGGAGACAAGCAGGAAGCCCGCTTCACGAAAGCCACCGATCAGGTCATTCATGGTCTGTTCTGTGCGTCTGGAGGATCATGCCGCGACCGAACCCGTGACGGTCGCCCCGACTGTCCCCGGCCCAACGGGTATGCGGGTTTTGTGTCTTGGCATGATATTGGATAGATTCGCGGCATGACCGATGCGGTGTTAGAAAATCACGATGTGAACGATGAAGCGCTCTATCGAGCGATTGGTGATCGTTATCTCCAGTATGCCCTCTCGATCATCATGGATCGTGCCCTACCAGATGCCCGCGACGGATTGAAGCCGGTCCAGCGCCGCATTCTCTATGCCATGCGTGAGTTGAAACTCAGTGCAAATGGCGGATTCCGCAAATGTGCCAAGATTGCCGGTGATGTCATGGGCAACTACCACCCCCATGGCGATCAGGCGATTTACGATGCCTTGGCCAGACTTGCCCAGGAATTCAATGTCCGGTATCCACTCGTGGACGGGCAGGGCAACTTCGGCAATATTGATGGTGACCGACCAGCCTCTTCCCGCTACACAGAGGCGCGCCTGACCTTTGCATCAGAGATGCTGATGGATGGCCTCGCGGAAGATGCCGTTGAGTTCCGTCCCAACTATGATGCCACCCGCGAGGAACCCGTGCTGTTGCCCGGGACATTCCCCAATCTTCTGGCAAATGGAGCAAGCGGCATTGCCGTTGGCATGGCCACCAACATCCCGCCGCACAATATTGGCGAGCTGTGCAAGGCCTGCCGACATCTGATCAAGTCACCCAATGCCAGCATCGCCACGCTGATGAAGATGGTGCCGGGACCGGATTTCCCGACGGGCGGTGTGATCATCAATCAGGCAGAGAGTTTGCAGGAGGCCTATGCAGAAGGCCGCGGGACAATCCGGCTGCGGGCACGGTGGGATGTTGAAAAGCTCCCCCGGGGGCGATGGCAGATCATCGTCACGGAAATTCCCTACCAGGTCAAGAAATCAAAGCTCATCGAAAGCATCGCCGCCCTCATTCAGGGCAAGAAGATCACCTATCTTGATGACATTCGCGACGAATCCGTTGAGGATATCCGGATTGTCCTTGAGCCACGCAGCAGCAAGTCCGACCCGGACCTGATGATGGAATCCCTCTTCAGACTCTCCGATCTCGAGTGCCGGTTTTCTCTCAACATGAATGCCCTTGTTGACGGGAAGACCCCGAAGGTCGCATCCATCAGAGAGTTGTTGCGGGTGTATCTGGAACACCGCAGAACGGTCCTCCTGCGCCGTTCAGAACATGCCATCAAGAGGATCGACCAGAGACTGCATCTCATTGAAGGATTCCTCGTCACATTCCTCAATCTCGATGAGGTCATTGCGATTATTCGGAATGAAGACTCCCCCAAACAGGTTCTGATGGACTCGTTTGGTCTCGACGCTGTGCAGGCCGAGGCCATCCTCAACATGCGGTTGCGCTCCCTTCGCAAACTCGAGGAGATTGAACTCAGGACAGAACAGGACCATCTGCTTGAGAAGCGGTCCGATCTTGATGATCTTGTCACCAGCGAATCCGCCCAATGGCAATCAATCAGCGGGGAACTCAATGCGACGGCGAAGACATTTGCCAGCAGTCCCTATGGTCAGCGCCGGACCAGCTTCGCTGAGGCCCCTGCTCTGGAGGGCACGGCGAGCCTCAACCCTGTCGAGAGCTGGCCAATCACCGTCGTCTGCTCTGTCATGGGCTGGATTCGGTCCTACAAGGGAGAACTCGACCTTGATCAGGAGTTCAAGTACCGTGACGGTGATGGCAAGCGATTTGTCTTCCATGCCCGCTCGTCGGACAGGTTGAGCCTTTTTGGTGGCAACGGCAATTTCTACACGCTGCAGGCCGCCACTCTGCCGAGCGGCTCGGGTATGGGAGAGCCCGTCCGGCTTCAGACCGCTCTGCCCAACGAGTCAGCCATTCTCGACCTTCGGGTTCAGAACCCCGATGACACCTATCTCCTCCTCTCCCGCAAGGGTCGGGGGTTTCAGGTCAGTGCCGAACGCACGCTTTCCCACACCCGCAACGGAAAGAACATTTTCAGTGCCAAAGATGACGATGAACCCTGCATCTGCATCCCTGTCAGCGGTGATCATGTCGCCCTTGTTGGAACCAACCGGAACATGCTGGTCCTGCCCCTCGCCGACATCCCCTTCAAGAATTCCGGTGGCGGCGTCATCCTGATGACCCTCAAATCCGGCCACCTTGCCGCTGCCTGCTGCTATGCCCTTGCCGACGGTCTTGCCTGGCGTCTCCCGTCGGGTTCTCAACGCACATTCATGGACAGCAGCCAATGGGTTGGCCGACGCGGCAATCAAGGCAGGTCCGTCCCCAAAGGCTTTCCCAAATCAAACAGATTTTTCTGATCCCGCAATCACATAAGACTTTGCTCCGCGCAGGCTTTACCCTTGCTCTGATTCAGACCCCTTGCGGCGTGAACCGGAGTGGTATGGAAACTTTTTGTGATCGCGGATTCAGGGAACAGAGACTGGGTTCACAAATACAGAATCGATGAAGTTCTGGCTTGACAGTGAGCCGAATAGCCCGCCTTTTCGGCTCATGTTATGTTGTATATTGAGCCGAATATACGATACAATGAACCCATGACCTACTTTTGGCAGACCGACGACTGGCCCAATTTCACATATGAACTGGATGCCTCATGCCAAAAAGATCTGTATGCCTTTTCTGAACAGACGGGTCGTGTTGGTGGGCTCTTTGAGGGACTTGATGACGAGGATCAGACGGAAGCGCGCATCCGGTTGATGGTATCAGAGGCGATGAAGACATCTGAAATCGAGGGTGAATACCTCAGACGTGAAGATGTCATTTCCTCAGTTCGCAGGAATCTCGGTCTGACAAATGTGCCCATACCTGTTCATGATCTGTCGCGCAGAGGGTGCAGCCGCGCTCACACTGGCTGTGCGTGATGAGTACGCAAGCCCGCTTTCCGAAGCGATGCTTCTTGACTGGCACTCAAAACTGTTAAACTGGGAGAAACGCATCAGTGTTGGTGCCTGGCGGACGCATAAAGAGCCAATGCAAGTCGTCTCCGGTCCGGTTGGGAAGGAAAAAGTCCATTTCGAGGCCCCACCTTCAACCCGTGTTCCTGCAGCAATGAAGGATTACATTGATTGGTTCAATTCGACTGCTCCTGGTGAAGCAGATGCGATTGACTGGCCACCTGTCCGCTCCGCGCTTGCCCATCTTTACTTCGAAAGCATCCATCCTTTTGAGGATGGCAACGGTCGGATCGGAAGGGCGATTTCGGAGAAGGCGCTGTGTCAGGGACTTGGCGGGCCGATCACCATGAGCTTGTCGACAGTGATCGAAGCGAACAGGAAATCCTACTATGAAGAACTCAACGCTGCACAGTCCGAGAGGGATGTCAGTGGTTGGGTCTCATACTTTGTCGGTGTTTGTTTGGAAGCGCAAAACCATGCGGAAACACACATCCGTTTCACAGTGCGCAAGGCCAGGTTTTTCGACCAGTACAAAGATCAGATGAATGAGCGGCAAATCCGTGCTGTGAATCGCATGTTCGAAGCGGGTCCGGATGGCCTTGTTGGTGGCATGAATGCCAGAAAATACATCTCCATCACAAAGACTTCGAAGGCGACTGCAACGCGGGACTTGCGGGGACTGCAGGATCTGGGTGTGTTTCGTCCTGAAGGTGGTGGGCGCAGCGTGCGCTACACTCTGGTTTTGGAGGATAAACCACACTGATGTCCGGCAGTGAACTGACAGAATTCACTCAAATCCTCCACCCCTGCTCCGGATCGACTCTCTGGCGGTTGCAACCTTGAGTGGAAGTCGGGCGGCATGGAGACAGCAATCCGATGTGTATGGGGGACTTGGCCTCCGCAGCCCCGGCGCGGTCAACCATCAGGCATTTCACGGAGCAGTGCCTTGACGATTGTTGCAGCATTCTGGGCCGCCAAACCAAAGAATGTTTCCATCTGGTTTGCCTGGTCGCTGCCACCGGCAAGATCGGAAAGACTTCGTATGGCAATGAACGGGACTGTGTTGGACCAGGCCACATGCGCCACGGCCGCACTTTCCATGTCAAGGACACGCGCCCCAAAGGTCTCGAAGGCATAGTCGCGAAACGCCGCGTTGTCGACAAAACCCCCTCCCGAGACACCGGGGCCACCGAGTATGATCTCGGGCGCATCTTCAAGGCAATGGTCACTGTCGACGCAGTTTTCCAGTGCAATCTCCGCGGTTGCCCGGCCCACGGCTTCAAAAAGACCACTATCGACAGGGAACCAGAAGCGGGTTTCCGGCTCCGTTGATCCTTTCCTCGTCACGGTCAGGGCACGGGGGAACATCATGCCAAAATTGGCATACGGGTATTCGAAGAACGGAATCGTTTCCCATTCGCCTCCCGCCTGGCGAGCGAAAAGGACCTCAAGATACTGGCCCCAGCGGTCGGCAATGACAACATCACCGATATCAAGGGATGGGTCAACACCGCCGGCAATACCCGAGAAAATGACGCTGTCGATCATGAACCTGTCGAGTGCAAGCTGCATTGTCATTGCGGCATTGACGACACTGATACCACTCAGGAACAGGACGACATCCTTGCCTTCGAGCGTCCCAAGTAAAAATTCAACGCCGTTGATGACCTCGACAGACTGCACATCCATATCTGATTCCAGGGCATCACGCTCCGGAGCAAAAGCCGATACAACCGCAATTCTGCGAACACCCTCATCATGAGCATGGACACTCGCTGTCATGCCAAACAGGGTTGCAAGAGCGATCACAATG
Organism: Paracoccaceae bacterium; assembly: GCA_026709725.1. Lineage (GTDB taxonomy): Bacteria > Pseudomonadota > Alphaproteobacteria > Rhodobacterales > Rhodobacteraceae > MPNP01. The sequence goes on from JAPOSK010000027.1 coordinate 7,123, forward strand.
AAGGGTTTGCCGATCTCTCCCCCCAAATGACCCACACGCATGCTCCGCCTTTTGCCGGGAGCGTTTTTCACACACACCCGTTTCGCTTTTCGTCCAGACTTCCTGAATATCATTTCATCATCCTCTTCAGACTCCCCTGTCTCCGAGACAGGATGCCCCCAGATACCCGACACATGTTCAGTCAGTCAACGGGGCTTGCATCCTGTAATGGGAGACTGCTGGCCCGGCATCCATGCAAAGCGCATGACCCAATCCGGCACCCGGAAACCGATCTGTCTGCCCGAACCGTGCGGATCCCGCCTGATTGACGCTTTTGAAACACTGTTCAATGCCTCAACCCTGGAGACTCCGGGGGATGCACCCGATCCATTCATTTTCCGTGTGCGCCATCAGCCGGGCACTGTGTTGCTGGGGCCGAGTTGCGGAAAGTGGCAGCGCACCCATCCTCTCCATCACCATCATGCCCTCTTCAACGAACCTGATGCCTCCATCCCGGCTGCAATCAGCCGATGTTTCGGCTCTCCATCATGACTGTGATCGTCTGGACAACTGCGACATGGTTGAAGTGAGGGTCGTTGGAGTGCGCCTTGAGGCGAGTCAGTAATCCGGTTGCAGTTGTCATTGCCCGGGATATGATCAGTCGGGCCCGAGACCATCAGGGTCTGCGGGGGAACTCCATTGCATTTGGGGCAAGGTCAATCGGGGCGGATAAATGTATGCCACATTTTGATCCATATTGATGAACGCCCGGGTTTCTCCGCGACAATTGTGGGCTGACCGCTCACCGAGTTGTGCTGTCCAGCATGATACAGGTCTGTTGCCAGTGTTCACCCGCACCCACCTCTTGGAGAGAATCAATGCGCCAAAATCCTGCTTTGCTGTACCCGCACTCGTGCGGTGACGCACAGGGGGCGATCTCCCTGTCCATGCATGGATGAACGGGTTGTCGGTCTCTCTCTTGTCGCTGCTATGCATCCCTGTGCCAGCGTGCCCGTACGGAAAGGGCAAATTCCGGCGCAACCGGTACGCATTCTCAAGGGGTGTGGTTCCCAAATCAGCGAATCAATTGCCCGAATCCGCAACCACGTCCCATTTTCTGCAAAGTCCCCGCCCCGATTTGCCCAATACGCCAGTGCCTGGAACCACCCCGGAAACGGGTCAGGTCACGGGTGTTCCCGTGCTGCACAAACGGTCCGGCATTCCCTGTTGGGCACCATGACGTGAACACCCCGGCCCATCTGATCCTCGGCAGCGCACTCCTCGCCCGTCGCGGTGAATGGAAAGTCAACACGGCTGCCGTTGTGGGGTCGCTCGCGCCCGATGTCTCGCTCTATCTTCTGGCCGCCCATGCTCTCTTCATTCAGCATCAACCGTCTTCGATTGTCTTCGACCAGATGTATTTTTCAGAGGCATGGCAGAAAATCTTTGCTGTCGACAACTCCTTTTTTGTCTGGCTTGTGCTCCTTGCCATTGCCGGTCTTGCCCGGCTGCGGTGGCTTGGCATTTTCGCCATTGCCGGTCTCCTGCATCTTGCAACCGACTTTCCTCTTCACCACGATGATGGCCGACCGCACTTCTGGCCGCTGAGTGACTGGATTTTTGCAAGTCCGGTCAGTTACTGGGATCCTGCCCATTACAGAACCATTGTGGGTATGCTTGAGTCCGGTCTCTGCCTTGTCCTGTGTATTCCCCTCTTTCGACGGTTTCATGGATGGCCAGCCCGCAGTGCCATCGTGCTGGCGGCCCTGGCGGTCACCGCACCGAACCTGGTCTGGCATCTCGCGGGTTTTTGACCTGCTGCCCCTGACCAGACGCCATATGCAGATCTGCACGGCAACTGCAGTCCGGGCAGAGCAGGACCATGATTTGCCCTGGAGCAATGTGAGACGATGCGATCAGCCATGCCGTGTTCAACGGGGGGGGGGGGCAGATCCGCCGCTACCTGCCGCTCTCACCCTGATTGACGCTCTGCACTCAGTGGGAAGACATTCCACTGAGTGCCAGCGGATACCAAACCGCATGAGGACCCGTTGTGCGGTGACGATTCCGCTTCGATGGAGAGGAAGCAATGGTGCAGCCAAAACCACCCCCTTATCAGCCAAACTGCTTTCATATCGCACCGCATTGCGCTTATAGTTCTCACAGGTGGGCTTATTCCCGGTCACGGTAGCCTCACTGTCTGGCTGCAAATCTGATGTGGATAGACCTCATCCGGGGGAGATCATTCGTGTTCCGTGTCAAACTCCAGGTGCAGAGGAGACGGTGTGTTATACATTTCATAGTGCCAGAGCGGTGCTGCCCGGCGGTACTGCAGGTTCGTCCCCCGGCTCTCGCGACCCTCACTGAATCCCGATTTGTGACGTGAATGAGTCTATAGACAAAACCGGCGTGCCCACAGTGGTTCCGGTGCTGCTGTCGAATTTACGCTCGCTGTACTTGCCGTGGATCCGATGGGGTCTCAGGAAAAGTTACAGGGCACGCTGTACCGCAACGGGCGGAGTCGTTGCCGTATCTCTCGTATCCCTGGTCCTCTGCGGATTCGGCTTTGCTGCCGGTGGTGCACATGCCGAAACCCCGGAGGAAAAGGCAATGAGAATCGCCCTGGAAGCCGATCAGAGTGATCTGGGATTTGGCAGCATCGAAGTGGATGGCGAGATGATACTGCGGGACGGAGCCGGACGGGAAAGCAGACGCGCGTTTCGCAGCATGGTTCTTGAGCGCCCCGAACTTGATGTCGGTGATCTGAGCATTATCGTCTTTCAGGATCCGCTCGACATGCGCGGCATCGGACTGTTGACCCATTCCAACATCGAACCCGAGAACGACGATCAGTGGCTCTATGTTCCCAGCATCAGGCGCGTCAAACGGATCTCAAGTTCCAACCAGTCGGGGAAGTTTGTCGCTTCGGAGTTTTCGTACGAGGATCTCGGCAGTCAGGAAGTGGGCGACTTTGATCGTAAATGGCTTCGTGACGAGCCGTGCCCGACTGATTCTGCGCTGACATGCTTCGTGCTGGAAGATTATCCGAAGAATCCGAGATCCGGTTATTCCAAGCGGATTACCTGGCTGGACACATCGGAATATCGGACACATTTCATCGAGTTCTACAACAGGCGTGGTGATCTTGAGAAAACCCTCACCCTTGCGGGGTATCAACAGTATCTTGATCGCCACTGGCGCGCCCACAATTTGAACATGGTTAACCTTCAGACCGGAAAGTCGACGGAGCTTGTCTGGACGAATTACGGATTCAGGACCAGTCTGAGCTCACGGGACTTCACCAGTCAGCACCTGACCCGTCTTCGACGTTAAGCACCTGATCTTGAGATTATTGCGCAGTCGGATCCCAATGAAATTGGGATTGTATTCCTTGTTGACCCCTATTTTGATCGCTGATGGGGGCGAAAGGATATGATTCTCATATGGCTGACCTTTGTTGACATCTCCTGACGATCCCCGGCTCCTGACACGATTCGGCCGAATCAGGCCACTCGTGCCAGTCAGAACCGGTTTTCACTGGTCCGGGAACAGCCTCCGGCGGTCGCCCCGTCGCTGCCATTCGGGCCCGGGCGGCATCAGGCCGGTCCGACGCCTATCGACAAGACACTCCTAACCCTGCCCCGACTGTCGTCGAATGAGAAGGCGACGCAGATATGTCTGACCAATAGTAATGGATTGATGGGCCCGGTGCCTCTCGACGAGCTCGCTGGACAGAATTATAGAGATATGCGGCAGGGAGTCCTTGTCCCACAATCCGCAGCTGACCAGTGACTGTGCGATGCGAGTCCCTAGGGCCCGTTGACACCCACCGCCCCGCAATCACCCCGGCCACCCGATCGATGAGGGCCGGGACGCCCACC
>JAPOSK010000340.1 GCA_026709725.1 Paracoccaceae bacterium
GAAAGAGGCAGCGTGGCACAGTCCGTCGATATTGCGACCCGGGTCTACAATCATAACTGGAAAATCGATCCGATTGTCCGGTCATTGATTGATACGGATTTCTACAAGCTGCTGATGTGCCAGTTCGTTCAGAAGACCGCCCCGGATGTTCGGGTAAAATTCCAGATCATTGATCGGGACCGGGATCACAAAGTCGCCAAGCATATTGACCACGGTGAGTTGCGTGAACAACTTGATAACATCCGATCACTCCGCCTGACCCGCGGTGAGTCAACCTGGCTGCGCGGGAATATGTTTTACGGTCGACGCCAGATGTTTGCACCGGAATTCATTGATTGGCTTGAGAACCTGACGCTGCCGGACTATTCACTGGACTCCTCTGGCGGCAAGCTTGACCTTTGCTTTGAAGGCAAATGGCCCGAGGTCATGCTCTGGGAAATTCCTGCTCTGGCGACGCTGACAGAACTCAACTCCCGCTCGGTCCTCAAGAGCTATGGCAAATTTGAGCTTCAGGTTCTCTACGCACGGGCCATGACCAGACTTTGGGACAAGATCACAGCCATGTCTCCGATTGAGACTCTGCAGATCGCTGACTTTGGTACACGCCGCAGACATTCCTATCTGTGGCAGGACTGGTGTGTGCAGGCCATGATTTCGGGTCTCGGTGATCGGTTCATTGGCACATCCAACTGCCATATTGCCATGCAGAGGGAAGTCGAGGCAATCGGGACCCACGCCCATGAATTGACGATGGCTTACGGGGCTCTCTCGACCAGCGATGACGAATTGCGCAGTGCACCTTTTCGGATGATGGAGGATTGGAAAGAGGTCTATGGTGACAATCTGCGGGTCATCCTGCCCGATACGTTCGGCTCAGGTTACTTCTATGCACTTGCACCGCAGAATCTGGCTGCATGGACGACCATCCGTATCGATTCCGGTGATCCGGTCACCATGGCCGAACAGGCGCTGAGCTGGTGGGACGCATGCGGCGAAGATCCGCGGGAAAAGCTGATCATTTTTTCCGATGGCCTGGATGTTGACACGATTCTTGCCCTGCAGAGCCGTTTCCAGGATCGGGTGAGAGTGAGTCATGGCTGGGGGACCCTTCTCACCAATGACTTCCGCCAGCTTGACAGGGATGACCGTCTTGCCCCCGTTTCCCTGGTCTGCAAACTGGTTGAGGTCAATGGCCGGATGGCGGTCAAGCTCTCCGACAATCCCGAGAAGGCGACCGGTCCTTCAGACGCAGTTGCACGCTATCGAAACCTCTTTCGGGTCTAGCGGTCCTGTGGCCAAAATCCCCCAACCGTGCACGGCGGAATGAGGCCATACGACAAACGGGGCCAGAACCCGGGAGAATTCATGAAAACCGCGTGGTCAACATCTCTTGTATGGCAGGAGACCGGAACCCGAAGTATAGGGCCAATGTATGACAAAAAAGAAGACACTCGTGGCAGGGAAAAAGCTGAAAACGGAGGCCCGTCCGCGGCGGCGGGTGCGACGCACGCCTGCGCGGGTCGTTGTGGCGCTCCGTGCAGCAGTGATGTGGGTCATCCGCTTCGGCTGGGGCTTTGGTTGGCGGGCAGCACTCGTTCTTGGTCTTATCCTCTCCGGGTCGGTGTTTTACTATTATGTGAACCTCGTCGACATTGAGGAACTGTACGACGGTCGGACATACGGGGCAACAATTGCCCTTGACAGGTACAACGAGCCGTTTGCCTGGCGCGGATACCAGTATGGAGGTCCGGTCACGGCAGGGTCTGTCTCACCCCATCTTGTCAATGCGATCCTTTCCATGGAGGACCACCGCTTCTACAAACACTTCGGCTTGAGCCTGCAGGGGATCATGGGTGCCATCCTGATCAATCTGCGAGAGGGGCGCGGAGCATTTGAGGGCCATGGGGGATCATCCATCACCCAGCAGACAGCCAAGATGTTGTGCTTCGGAGAAACCTTCGACCCGCAGCTGTGGGAAAGCCAGTCGCGCTTTGAACAGGAATGCCGCAAAACGACACTATGGCGGAAATTCAAGGAAATTCCGTATTCACTGGCACTTGAGTTACGGTATACCAAGTATGAAATCCTCACCCTGTATCTGAACCGGGTCTATCTCGGAGCAAGCGCAACGGGTGTCGAGGCTGCAAGTCAGCGATACTTTGACATCCCCGCACATGCATTGACAATCCAGCAGTCAGCGATGCTGGCCGGAATGTTGGCGGCACCATCCCGCTATGCACCAACAAAGAGTCTGGATCTGGCCCAACAGCGGGCAGGGATTGTCATTGATCAGATGGTCCGGCGTGGATTCCTGTCCGAAATTGATGCGGCCGTGGCCAAGGATATGCCTGCCGGCCTGTCGAGCGCGGCAGAACAACGCACGGGGGGGTACTTTGTTGACTGGGTGGTTGAAAACGGTCCGGGCTTCCTCAATCGCAACCAGACGGACGACTTTGTGATCCAGACGACCTATGACGGTGATATACAGAAGGCGGTGGATGATGCAGTCAAGGATGTCTTCGCAACAAAGGTCAAGGATAATTCCAATGCCCAGGTCGCCGTTGTGGTCATGTCACCAGACGGGGCCGTTCGGGCTCTCCTGGGCGGGCGGGACATTGAAGCGGTTGGACTCTTCAACCGGGCGGTGAATGCTGACCGCCAGACCGGATCCCTGTTCAAGCCCTTCGTCTATGCCGCTGCAGTTGAGTGGGGAATGAACTACGATGACATCATCACGGACTCGCCCATCACAATCACAATTCCGGGACAGGAGCCCTGGTCACCAAAAAATTACAACAACAAAAGCTGGGGCGATCTGACCCTGGCTGAGGCACTTGCCCATTCAGTCAATACCATTGCGGTTCGAATATCAGAGGCCATAGGACGTGATCTGGTTATCGAAACGGCCCGGCAACTGGGGATCCGGAGTCCGATTGCACCGGGACCGGCAATCGCCCTCGGCACATCGGAGGCAACTCTCCTTGAGATGACCGGAGCGTATGCCGGTATTCGCAATGGCGGCTGGCGGGTGCAGCCTTACGGTCTCCGCAGCATAAAAATGAGCGACACGGACACATCCCTGATGGAGCACAAGGGCAATCCCGGCATTCGTGCGCTGTCCGGGCCGACATCACGCCAGCTCGTGTACATGATGCACAAGGTGGTGAGAGAGGGAACCGGAAGGCGGGCTGATGTCGCAAGTATGGAAGTCGCTGGAAAGACCGGAACAACCCAGGAATCCCGTGATGCCTGGTTTATCGGATTTTCCGGATACTATGTTGTGGGTGTCTGGATGGGCTATGACAACAACAGGCCCCTGCAAAATGTAACCGGCGGGGGATTGCCTGCGGAAATCTGGCACGAGGTCATGCTGCGGATTCATGAGGGTCTTGAACCCCGCCCCTTGCCATTCCCTGTCCATGCTGAAAGAATCGGCTGAAGGAGACACGTCACTGAGAGAGGTGCAACCCATGGCTGCTGCGCCCCACTATCACTCCCATGCCAGTACACCGCTGGGTTCACTGGAGTTTGTGGCAGTTGATACGGAAACGACCGGGCTTGACCTGCGGGCATCACGCATCATTGAAATCGCAGCCGTTCTCATCAGGCCTGGCATCCCGGAACCGATCGACTGTTTTGACCATCTCGTGAATCCTGGCGTCGCCATCCCTCCAGCATCGACTGAAATCCACGGGATCACGGATGCCGATGTTGCAGAAGCTGCACCGGTTGGGTCCGTACTGGAGGCCTTTTTCGAGTGGCTCGGCCCGCGGCCGCTGATCGGCTACTCCATTGGCTTCGACATGAGCATCATTCAGGCAGAACTGGACCGCTGCGGAAAACGCTGGTCGCCTCCGCGGGTTCTTGATGTGCAGGAGCTGGTTCAGGCCCTGCAGCCCAATCTCCGCGACAATGCGCTTGAGACTGTGGCTGAATGGCTCGGGATCAATACCGACAGCCGCCATCGGGCTCTGCCCGATGCCATCATGACAGCCAGGGTTTTCCGGGCGCTGATACCGCGCCTGCGTTCCATCGGAGTCCAGACCTTCGCCGAGGCCACAAGGATCTCTGCTGATATCCGTCAGAAGACTGGCGGTCTGCCCCATCCGGCCCAGGCAAAAACCAAAGACTATATCAATATCGACAGCTATCACTTTCGCAATCGTGTGAGCGATGTCATGGCCACACCACCCCTGATTGTGGAACGGTCTGCGTCTCTTTCTGACGTGATTGCCCTCATGGTCAAGCATGGCGTGGGATCCGTCTTCATTGAACCTGATGGACAGGGCGGCCATGGCTATCTGACCGAGCGGGATCTCCTGCGCACCCTCTATACCGAGGGAAAGGAGGGTCTTGCCAGAACCTGTCATGAGATCACAATCCGCCCCCTTGAGACCGTAAGCAGGAAGGAGTTTCTCTACCGGGCGATCATCACCCTGTCTTCGAAGAATATTCGACACCTTGGCGTTCTGGATGAGAACTCTGATCTTGTTGGTGCCCTGAGTGCGCGTGACCTCTTCAGCAACCACTCGAACGATGTGATCGCTCTCGGTCGCCATATCGAGATTGCGGGCGATGCAGCGGAGCTGGGCCTGGTCTGGTCAGGCCTTACCTCGGTGGCGCGTTCCCTGGCACTTGAGGGCGTGACCGCGTGTTCCATCACCGCAATTATCTCCCGTGAGTTGCGGGCACTGACACAACGGGCCTGTGAACTGGCCGAAGCGGAACTCCTTGCGGAGAATCCGTCTCTCCGCCTGCCACACTATGCCATGCTGATCCTTGGCTCGGGAGGCAGGGGCGAGAGCCTGCTGGCAATGGACCAGGACAATGCCATCATCCACGAAACAGATGGTGATCCGGAAGAAACTGACTCACATCTTCAAAAACTGGGTCAACGGGTTGCGGACATGCTGAATTCCGTCGGCGTAAAATACTGCCCGGGTGGCATCATGGCATCCAATCGGGACTGGCGACGAAGCACCGCAGAGTGGGAACGGACCGTCTCCGGCTGGCTGGAGCGAACACGGCCGGAAGATATCATGAATGCTGACATTTTCTTTGATTCAATGCCGGTCCATGGCGACAGGGATCTGGCCGACCGGCTGAGGGTCAGGGCGATCCAGCGTGCCAGCCAGTCCAAACCCTTTCTTTCACTGATGGCGTCCAATGTCTGCAATTTTCAGGGTGCGCTCGGCTGGCTGGGTCGGTGGAAGCTTGAGAACGGTCGGATTGATCTCAAGAAATCCGGCATCATGCCGATCTTTTCTGCCGCCCGCGCCGTCTCACTTGAACATGTCATTTATGCCCGTTCGACAGCCGACCGTCTCCGTGACATCAAGAAGCTTGACCTTGCACCCCCGGGCCTGATTGATGATCTGCTGACCGCCCATGGTTTTCTGCTCAACCTGATTCTGGAACAGCAGCTGAGGGACATTGACAATGGCAGGCCTCCCTCCAACACCATCACCCCCCGCGAACTGGACGGAGCCGACAGGACACAGCTCAAATGGGCACTTGAACAGGTCGGTCGGGTCCCCGACCTCGTTGGCAAACCAACTGCGATCTGACAGCGTCCACAGCCGTCGCCACACCTCTCCCGTCGGCCCAGGATGGATCCCTGACCCTCGCGGTGATCCGGCGACAGACGTTCTTCCCGCCGATCGATGTCAGGATTTTGTCTTTTCGCTGTAACGCTTTGGCAGGATCTGGATCAGCCTGTTGAGATCGTTGTTGTTCTGCTTGAGCAGGGCCTGCATCACATTTTTCTCAAGGGCCAGTATGTTCAGGTCATCAACAATCATGTTATAAATATGCGGCTGGTTGTTGATAACTGTCAGATACCAGTAGATCGGGTACGGTGACCGGCCCTGCTTGTAGACATTTGTCTTGACCTCAAAGTAGCGATCATTGCGGGTCGTGCGGGCATAGACAGTCTCGAACTCGCTGCCGATATAACGTGGAAAATAACGCGTGTACTTGACCGCCATGTAGTTGATGAAGGCATGAAGAAATTCCTGCTGCTGCGGGTGGCTTGCGACACTCCAGACATTGCCGAGAGCACTCCGTGCGATAATCTTTGGTGCAGACCGGGTCCAGAAGACATCAGCAAGTTCATTGTGAAGGATGTCCCGCTGCATGTCGGAATTGACCAGCCGGTCAATCTCAACGATCGTCATCTCCACATGCACCCGGGCATGCTCAGGCAACACCTGCGCGGTTGCAGCAAGGCCGGTGACACACAGTGATGCCGCAAGATACAATCGGACCATCAGGGATCTGCAGATATGAGGGATTGCGAATCCGGGCACACCGATTGGGTTCTCCATGGTCTCGACACACATCCTTATTGTGTTTAATCCAGCCAGACCATCTAGATTGCACCGAGAAAAAATGCAAGAATCATGCCATCATCTCAGAACAGCATTGAACCCGGGTCCACTCCTGCGATCGTTGGCTTCAGGCTGTTCAAAAGATCTGGACCGAAACAGACTGTACACGGGAGACAGACATGAGCCGGATTGAAGACAGGCTTGCCCAACGCGGACTTCACGTTCCGTCAGCACCACCTCCAGCCGCCAACTACATTCCATACAGAACCGCGGGCTCCATTGTTTATGTCTCGGGACAGCTCTCTGATGGTGCACTGGGGCACATTACGGGAACGCTGGGCATTGATCTTGACATTGAACAGGGACAACGTGCCTCCCGGCAGTGTGCGCTGAATCTCCTTGGTCAGGTCCGAACGGCCTGCGATGGTGATCTCGACCGCCTGCAGAACATCCTGAAACTCACAGGCTTTGTGAATTCAGCACCCGATTTTATCCACCATCCACAGGTTATCAATGGCGCATCGGATTTCCTTGTCGATATCATGGGCGACCGGGGTCACCATGCCCGTTCGGCTGTTGGCGTGGCTTCTCTTCCTTTTGGATTTGCCGTCGAGATTGAGGGAATCTTTGAAATTGCCACCTGACCGGTTGACACCCTAAAGAAACGAGGACCTCCCGGATAGCGGCATGTCTGAAACCGGTATGACACTGGCTGTTCATCAGTCCATCAGCGATATCCCCGCAGCCGATTGGGACCGCTGCGCCGACCCGGTCGGCGGCGGCATGGATGCCAACCCTTTCACAACCCACCGTTTCCTGCAGGCCCTCGAAACCTCACAATCGGCTGTTGCAAAAACAGGATGGGCACCGTTTCACCTGGTCGCATCGCTTGATTCTGTCCCCATTGCCGTCATGCCACTTTATGCCAAGTACCACAGTTACGGTGAATACGTCTTCGATCACTCCTGGGCACATGCCTACGAGAAGGCTGGTGGTTCCTATTACCCGAAACTCCAGTCCGGTATTCCATTCACCCCCGTCACCGGACGGCGGTTTCTGACCCGACCCGATCACGGTCAGGATGGGATCAGGGCCCTGTTGAGCGGTGCGCTCTCACTCCTCACCACCAATTCCCTGTCATCACTGCACATTACATTCTGTACCGGGGAAGAAGCGCGTGTCGGCAAGGAACTCGGCCTGCTGCAACGCACAGGTGAGCAATTTCACTGGCGCAATCGTGACTACAGGGACTTTGATGATTTTCTCGCGGGCCTGACATCACGCAAACGCCGGAACATCAAAAAAGAACGACGCACAGCCCAGGGCTTTGGGGGCGATATCGAATGTCTCACAGGGCCCGCGATCAGGGATGTTCACTGGGATGCTTTCTGGTGTTTCTACACCGACACACATGATCGCAAATGGGGGCAGAACTATCTGACACGACAATTCTTCTCGGAAATCGGTGCCACCATGGCCGACGACATTCTCCTCATCATGTGTCGCCGTGCCGGACGTTATATTGCCGGGGCCCTGAACTTCATCGGTCGCGATACCCTCTATGGCCGGTATTGGGGATGCACGGAATCACATTCCTGCCTGCATTTTGAAGCCTGTTACTATCAGGCCATAGAGTATGCGATTGCACACGGTCTCGACAGGATTGAAGCCGGGGCCCAGGGGCCCCATAAACTGGCCCGGGGCTACATGCCGATACCGACATACTCACTGCACTGGATTGCCAACGGGTCCTTTCGCAATGCCGTCACGGAATTTCTCACCGAGGAATCCCGCGCCGTCCTCCATGAGATCAGTCTGCTGACAGACATGACCCCCTATAAACAGTCTCAATAATCGAAGGAATCCCAACGGTGAAACAACTGTCCGCTCTCGAAAAACAAAGGTGCCTCGACCAGCTCAGGCACAACGGCTGGGCCTATCTCGAAGAGCGGGATGCAATCACGAAGACATACCGCTTCCCCGACTTCACCCACGCCATGACCTGGATGAACGCCGTGGCCAAACTCGCCGAGCAAATGAACCATCACCCCGAATGGTCAAATGTCTACAACAGGGTCACAGTGATCCTCACCACACACAGCACCCGCTCACTGACCACGCTTGATGTTCAATTGGCGAATGGAATGGATGGCCTCTATCAAGGCGGGAATTTATGATTGTTCCATGCACCCTGTCACGAAAGACTGATGCGCGTCTCATATATCCCCGCTCCGCAGAATAGGTTCAACGGGGCTGGTGCTCCAGCACTGATCCTGCGTTGAGAAATGTGCCAATCCGGGGACATGGATTGTGTCGGACCGGGATATGGATTCTGAAACCGTCCATTCCAAGGCAACGCTCACCGCGCAGTGACAAAAGAACGGCATGACAGGTTTTGTGCCCCATCACCATGATGTTTTGGCCATCATACTGTTCAGCAGGGGCGTCCTGAATCGGTGACATCTGAGCAAACCGGTTTCATCAACCGCGGACCGCGATCAGACTCAGTTGACAAGTCGCCCAATCTCCCGAAAACGCCACCGGATCGGCCCCAAAATGGCCCCTCCCGGAATGTCCGTCAATCCGAACCTCCAGACCTTTTCCATCCAAAAAGCGCGTTTGCCCCCCTGTCTTCCGGGCGCAAATGGATTTCCGGGGCCGGATTGTGCCGCCATGTCATGAACTCGCCTGACGGGCAAGATCAAGATGCAGACGGACGGCGGCTATGTGGCCTCCTTCGGCTCCACGGCAACCCCCTCAACTGCGGCCCGTCTCCTGCCCGGACATCCCCGCTTGACACGCCCCGTCCGGTCCGTTATTTTTCCGTTACCACAGCCACAAGACTCACCGCAGAAGAGGCCACCGCCATGACCCATACCCTTCGACTTGTCGCCCGGGTTCCGGCCACCCTCGTCACGCTCGCCCTGTCTCTGACCGCGCCCGCCCTGGCCGAGGACCCGCCCACCGTCGCCCTGGCCAAGTGCACCGACACCTACGCCATCGGCTGCAACGAACCCTTCTGCCTCACGGTGTCCACCACCGGCTGGGATGCGCTCCCGGCCGACCTGACGGAGACCCCGGAAGTGGCCGTGCAGTTCAAGCGCGATATTCGGGATACCAATGGCCAGGAGCTGCCCGGTCGCCGGGCCACACTGGCCCTGCCGCCGGGACCCGACACCACGCACACGCTCCACTTCCGCACCGATGACGGCCCGCTCCTGTTCGAGTTCGTGGATATCGGAGGGAAGCTGGTCGCTCCCGACGACAGCCCCTTCACCCTGGACCCCGACCGGAGCCGGGTGGTCTACCGCATGTCGGGGGATGCATGCCAGAGCTATCTCGGCCCGAATGGCTGGTTCAACCGGGACTGGTGGTAGGGGTGCTGGCCATCCGCATCGGCGAATGGGGCGACGGTCAAGTCCGGTGCGGCCCGCACCACCATGATCGCCATCGCTCGTAACCATTCAGGCTCCCGCCTATCCGGCAATCCCTGTCCGTCGGATCCCTCTTGACCATGTCTTCCCCCATTCATGGGTCTGTCAACCAGGACAGCTGAAGCCGCGGTGAAAGGCAGCGGGCAGGGCAGGCATCCCGACCCAGCAGGGCACCCTCGCGGATCACGATCCTGATATCTGCACAGCCTGTGGCGCGACCCTGGAGGTCGAACGTCACCATTCCAGGGACCGTGCCCGCGCCCTGCGCCGCGCAGATCCTGCGGAAACGCCAGGACCGGGTGGACTTCGATGATGAGGACAGAGCCGACCGGATGGCCCGCCGCAGTGGAGCGGCGATCCACCAGCCGCCACAGGTGGCTGCAACAGCAAGGAGCGGCGGAACAAGAACGGGCGCAGGGTGGAGGAGTGCATCCAGAGCCGAGGGCCTGAGTTTCGCCGCTTCCGGCATCATCGGACTCCGGTCACCATAGCCGTTCCGGGTACCCGTCCTGTCCGTCCCCTGCCTGCCGAGTGAATATGGCTTTCCGTCACCATATCCAGCAAAAACCAGCCATCACCAAACCAGGAGCAACCGCCGGCGAGAACAGCCAGCGGCTTCCAGACTGTCAAGGCTTTCCGGCCCGCCCCAATCAGCGACCGAATTCCACGAATCCTCAGAGTGCGGAGAGAAGATGCTCTGCAGCGGCAATCTCGCATGATCCGAGGGACTCTTCAAGGTTGAGCACCGTGATCCTGCCACTGTCCACGACCATGGTATAGCGTCGTGATCGTCCAAAAAGGCCAGCCGGTGGTAAAGAACATTCCATTCCGATCACCTGGGTGAAGGTCCCCTCAGGATCAGCAAGCATGGTGATGCCAGCATCACCCGCCTTCGAGGAACTGTCCCATGCATCAATGACAAAGGGATCATTGACAGAGATGCAAATCACCGGATCAAAACCCTTTTGTCTCAAGGTCTCCATATTCCGGATGAAACCCGGGA
>JAPOSK010000346.1:0-3359 GCA_026709725.1 Paracoccaceae bacterium
CAAACGCCCAGGAGGAAAGCGGCTTTCGCTATCTTGAGGAAACGGGTGAAGAGCGCTACTCCTCATTCCTCGGCGTGCCAATCCAGCGTCTTGGCCAGATGCTGGGTGTCCTGGTCGTTCAAAGCACGGAGGCGGAAGCCTTTGCAAGCGATGTTGTCAACACGCTTGCCGTCGTGGCCACAGTGATTGCCGAGATGCGTGAGACCGGCATCATTACCGGCGAAGGGCAGGCTCTTTCACGCATGCATACGCAGCCGGTCACCTACGATGCCGTCATCGCCCATGAAGGTCTGGCTGAGGGCCGTGTTCTCCGGCATGAGCCCCGGGTAGTCATCACCAACCCCGTTGCCGAGAATCCCGGGGTTGAGCTCCAGCGCCTCGACGATGCCATCCGGACCCTGCGCGGGACTGTTGATGACCTGCTTGACGGTCCGACGGCAGCATCAATACATGAGCAGCGAGAGATCCTGGAAACCTATCGGATGTTTGCCAACTCAGCCGGTTGGGTCAGGCGAATGGAAGGGAATATTCGCACCGGCCTTTCCGCCGAGGCCGCGGTTGAGATGGAACAGACCGAAGCCCGCAGCCGGATGGAGAAGTCTTCCGACCCCTATCTGCGGGACCGGCTGCACGATCTTGATGATCTGTTCAATCGTCTTTTGCGCATTATCACAGGCAAAAGTCAGCCAGCGGACAAGGACATTCCGGACAATCCCATCCTGGTGGCGCGCAATATCGGACCAGCTGAACTCCTTGAATATGGACGGGGTCTGAAGGGGATCATTCTGGAGGAGGGATCCATCGGCTCCCATGCCACGATCATTGCACGCTCCATGGCAATTCCGCTGCTTATCCATGTCGATGACATCACCACGGAAGCCCTCGACGGGGATCCGATCTGCCTTGATGCCGAACGCGGCTCTGTTCACCTCAGGCCTGATGATCTGATCACGGCAGCCATCCGCAACCGTATCGAGATGGCCGCGGATCTGGAAGCTGTCTACACGCAAATCCGGGACAAGCCCGCCATAACACGCGATGGCATCCGCATCGGCCTCAGCATCAATGCCGGTCTGCTTGATGACCTGCCCAATCTTGAGCGTTCCGGAGGCGAAGGTGTTGGGCTCTTTCGCACCGAGTTGCGGTTTCTGGCCGCGAACAGCATTCCGTCACGATCCGAGCTTTCCGAACAGTATTCCAGGGTCCTTGATTCGGCCAAAGGGCGGCGCGTTGTCTTCCGAACCCTTGATATCGGCTCTGACAAGGTTCTGCCCTACCTCAAAAGGGATGAGGAACCGAACCCGGCGCTTGGCTGGCGCGCCTTGCGGATTTCACTCGACAAACCCGGCCTCCTGCGCATGCAGATCCAGTCACTCATTCGCGGCGCCAACGGGCGGCCCTTTGCGATCATGTTTCCCCTGGTGGCTGACCTGATGGAATTTGTCAAAGCCCGTGATCTTGCCATCGCAACAATCCAGAGGGAACGAAAGTCCGGACACGAGATCTCGGAGGCCGTTGAAATCGGCGCCATGCTCGAAACACCCTCGCTCGCTTTTGCCCCAGACCGGTTCTTTACCCTGACCGATTTTGTCTCCATCGGCGGGAATGATCTCAAGCAGTTCTTTTTTGCTGCCGATCGCCAAAACGAGCGGATCCGCTACCGCTACCACAGTCTCTACACCAGCTATCTGGCCTTCATTAAAACGATTGCCGATCGCTGCCATACGCACGGGACATGCGTCAGTTACTGTGGAGAGGATGCCGGGGTGCCGGCCGTGGCAGTCAGCCTTGCTGCGATGGGTGTCCACAATTTCTCACTCCGCTCCTCATCAATTGGACGCGTAAAATACGCACTTCTTCACGTCAGTCTTGCCGAGATCGCCTCCCTTGTCAGCAATGCGACCAGGGCGGGTCAGACCACAGTTGATCGTCAGATCAGGGCTTTCCTCAAACAGTCCGAGGCGGATGTCTGACCCATCGGGAGACATCCGGCCCATCAGACAGAATGCGTTCCCCGCCATTGACGCACAGGCCCGATCAGGGGCTGTGTCCCGGTGGCTGCGAAATCAAGCATCAATGTCCGTTCCGGGTTCGTCGGTGCAGGCATGGTGACTGATGGCGCCTTCCGAAAACCAAACCGGCTGTAATATGGCTCATCGCCGACAAGAACGATTGCCCGGTAATCGGCCCTTCTGGCCCGGTCGATACCTTCTGTAATCAGAGCGCAGCCGATCCCCTCGCCCTGCCGGGTCGGGTGAACGGCAATCGGTCCCAGCAACAGCTGCATCCCGTCACAGTCCCCGATCCTGATTGGCCAGAATCGAATTGCGCCGCAAAGACCGCCATCCCCATCAACAGATTTGAGAGCCAGACTTGCGATGTCAGGGAGAGATTCCCGCAACCGGTAGGACGACAAATCGTACCGTCCCGGACCGAAAGCGAGATCATACAATCTCTCAACACTCTCATGATCAGACGGCAGGATCGGAGACAGTGTGGTCATCGCGGGTCAACCTCCACAACCAATCCCTGATCGTCCTGCAGCATGATGGAGAGTCACTCATGCGCTCTCTTTGTTCGTGTCCCGCCCGCTGACGGACCGGTACGCCGGATACCGTCTCCGCACGGGATCACACAATGACTGCACCCGGATTGAGAATGCCGTGCGGGTCAAGTGTCTGTTTGATTGATTTGACCACCCGGTAGAAGGTGGGATCTCCTTCATCACGGAGCCGGGTCGCCTTCATCCGGCCTGTTCCATGCTCAGCTGCAATTGACCCGCCATAGGCCCCGACACGTTCACAGATGCAGTCGGACACAATCTCGCGCTCACGATCCCTGACTGCGGAGTCTGTGGCGGCGGTCTCCCTGTCTGATGGGTGTAAAGGCGGGAAAACATTGTAATGCAGGTTTCCGTCACCGTAGTGGCCGAAGCAATTGACCCGGTAGGGGCCAAGTTTGGCAAGGGCCCCTGCTGCATCCGGGATGAAGCGGTTGAGGGCACTGATCGGTACGGAAATATCATGCGAGACAAGCGGGCCGGTCCGCTTGTTGGCTTCCGGAATCAACTCCCGAATTGCCCAGATCTGTGCCGTCTGACGCGCAGAGGCTGCGATTGTGCCATCAACAACATGTCCACGTTCCAGCAAGCCACTGACAATCGTCTCGGTTCGTTGACGCCCATCATCGTCATGATTGTCAATCATGATCATTGCAGCCCATTCCGGAATCGGCGTGACCGGGAGGGTTTCCTGCAAACCTGTCGCAAGCAGATATTCAAGAGGGGATGTTGGCATCCAGTACACCTCTTGTTCCAACATCAAGCAACTTTATGGGTTGACCATAGCCATCCGTGACAG
>JAPOSK010000346.1:3369-10763 GCA_026709725.1 Paracoccaceae bacterium
CTTCAAACCTGACGCAATCAGATATTCAAGACAGACCCCACTGAAGAGCTCGAAAGCGGCAAGGCTGGAATGGGCAGCAAGACGGAATGCATTCAGAGCCTCCAGGGCCCCGTCAAGATCACGGAGGACCAGAAAGCAGGCCAACTGCGACCCGGCCCGGTGATGCAGTTTGAGAGTGGCGGCCGTGATCACCGCCAGCGTTCCCTCCGAACCGATCAGAAGGTGTCTCAGATCATACCCATGATTGTCCTTGTGCAGGGGCTCAAGCCTGCTCCAGACAGAACCATCGGCAAAGACCGCTTCGAGACCAAGGCACCGGTCCCGGACCGATCCATAGCGCAGAGCACCACTCCCACCGGCATTGGTCGCCATGAGTCCACCAACCTGGCACGAGCCGCGCGATGGGATCGAGATGGGATAGGAGAGATCTGCCGCTTCTGCCCGCATCTGGACATCTTCAAGGATACAGCCCGCCTCAGCCGTCATTGAATAATCAGCTGCAGAGAGATCGCGTATGGTGTTCATGCGATGCAGGGAGAGCACCACAGGTTTTGGAAGATCATGCCCGATCTGGCCGCCCACGAGACCTGTCCCGCCACCATGCGGGACAACCGGAACACGGGCCTCATTGCAGAGTTTCAGCAGTGTTGCGACCTCATCGACGCATGCCGGCTGGATCAGGAGCGCATCATCGCAGACATAACGCCCCCGGGGATCCTCACCAAATCGTGGACCATAGTCTCCGATGGACGCTGTCGGAATCCGGGTGGAAAGAGTCTGGCGGAACCTGTCAGTGACAGCATTGAGTGCGGAAAATACCATGGTCACGATCCCTCTGTATGCGAATCTGTTCGATCAGAACGCATTTTGGCATAGAGGGCATGGTCACGCCACCGTCCAGCGATCTGCAAATAGCCACCGGCGATTCCCTCGCAGGTAAACCCTGATTTCTCAAGCACGCGGCGGGAGGGCATGTTGTCCGGCAGACAGGCCGCTTCCACCCTGCTGATATCCGCATCGAAAGCGAAGTTCACCACCGCCGGGATGGCCTCGCTCATAAAGCCCCGGGAGGCATGATCCCTGCCGACCCAGTAGCCGAGACTGCAGGCACGGGC
Source organism: Paracoccaceae bacterium (assembly GCA_026709725.1). Classification (GTDB taxonomy): domain Bacteria; phylum Pseudomonadota; class Alphaproteobacteria; order Rhodobacterales; family Rhodobacteraceae; genus MPNP01. Next base: position 4,485 of record JAPOSK010000346.1, read on the forward strand.
GGGTCCACCCCGGATGTTCTCCAGAACCACACTGCCGATCAGCTCTCCGCTCGCACGCTTGAAGATAAAAAACGGAAATGCCTCATTGTTACGAATGGATCGGCGTGAAAGGCGCACCCGGATCCAATACGATGCAAAGGTCAGATGCCCCTCCTTCCAGGCTGGCTCCCACGGGGTCAGAAATGACCGGCTTGTGCGCCGCAGCCGTGCCCAGGCCGGATAGTCCCGCCAACGGGGCGGACGCAACATCAACCGTTCGGTTGTGATCTTTGGCTGCCCTAATCCCAGCAGGGCCCTGCCCTCAGCCGTGCCTGCAGGGCTGCGCGCCTTGGTGCCCGTCCAAGCGGACCGTAGAGAGCGACAGAGAGATCACGATTGCAGATCATGTCCCGGACATAGGTCTCGATCTGATCCCGCGTAACCGCCTGGAATCGCTCGTTGGTCTCCTCGATCGTTTCGATCCTGTCGAAACTCGCGATCATTCCCCCCGCCCGCTCAACCCGATTGAAGGGTGACTCATAACCCATCAGAATCCCCACACGGACCTGCGTCCGGGCCCGGCGGATCTCCTCCTCATCAAGATCCATCGCCGATCGGCGGATTTCATCAATACAGCACTCAGCCAGTTCCCTGAGGTCTTCCCTGCGCGTTGCGGCATGAATGATCATCGTCCCCGTCTCCAGTGCCGGCATGTATCCCGCCGAGATCGAATAGCAGAGCCCGCGTTTTTCCCGCACCTCATCAAAGAGCCGTGACGAGCTGCCGTATCCCATGATGACCGACCAGGCCAGTGCCGGAATTTCCATCTCGGACCGGAGTTTCGGCGCCTCAAAAGCCAGCACAAACTGTGTTTGTTCCACCCGTTTCGCCTGACGCGACTCGCCGCCCGCAAAATGCGGTGCCTCGCTCGGGGGGACGGGCACGCCGTCAAGATGACCGAAATGCCCACGGGCAAGATCCAGAAGGCGGGCATGATCCACATCACCGGCGGCCACCAGAATCATGTTGGCCGGTTGATAGTGCTCTTCGATGAATCCCTGCAGATCCCCGCGGCCGAAACCCCGCACATGCTCCAGTGTGCCAATGACGGGCCGTCCGAACGCCTGATCGGGGTAGAGCATGCGCTGCAATGCCTCCATGACCATCTCTTCAGGATAATCCCGATACTGGTGAATCTCATTCACGATCACCTTGCGTTCCCGCTCGATTTCCTCGGCGGCAAATGTTGAATTCAGAACGATGTCGGCCAGCAGTTCAATCGCAAGGGCCGTATCTTCGGAGAGAATGCGGACCGTGTAGGCGGTGCGATCCCGACTCGTATAGGCATTGAGCGAACCGCCGGCATCCTCGATTGTCCTTGCAATGTCCGAAGCCGACCGTGTCGTTGTGCCCTTGAATGCCATATGCTCAAGAAAATGTGCGATTCCGTTCTGCTCAGGCCGTTCGTTGCGGCTACCGGCCTTCACATACAGTGCAATCGCCACCGACTTCAGACCCGGCATGGTATCGGTTGCCACGGTAAATCCATTCGCCAGACGGGAGACAACAGCATTCATTGTGCCTTCAACTCCTCAATAAACCGCCGGACATCCTCCAGCCCCGCCATACAGGGCACAGACCGTTCATTGCGATCAAGAACAGTCTGCAGGCGGTCCGGTATCGCCGGCGTTTCACCACATGCCGCGCCGACAGCCTCGGGAAACTTGGCTGGATGCGCAGTCGCCAGTGCCACAACCGGGCCATCCCCGGCCACCCGTCGGGCCACATGCACACCCACAGCTGAATGCGGACACAGCATCACCCCGCGCTCCCGCCAGACCCCGGCAATCTCGCTCAGCGTCTCATCCTCACCACAACGCCCCGCCTGAAAGTCTTCCCGCAGGGAGGCAACCTCCGCGCCATCAAGCGCGAACCCGCCATCCGCGAGTCGGGCCATCAGGCCACGAACCCTCTCGCCATCCTCCCCGCATGCCGCAAAAAGGGCCCGTTCAAAATTGGAGCTGACCTGGATATCCATGGAGGGGCTCATCGTCGCATGCACAGCATCGGGGCAATACGACCCCGTTGCCAGAACCCGACACAGGATATCATTCCGGTTGGTGGCAATATGCAACGCTTCGATTGGCAGACCGCACTGCCTGGCAGCATAGCCCGCATAAATGTCGCCAAAGTTTCCCGTTGGCACGACAAACGAAACCTTTCTCTCAAACGCATCAAGCCGAACCACCGCTGCAAAATAATACGCCATCTGGGCAACAATGCGGGCCCAGTTGATCGAATTGACTGCGGCCAGCCGGTGGCGATCACGGAACGGGAGATCGTTGAAGAGGCTCTTGACGATTGCCTGGCAGACATCAAAATCCCCCTGCACCGGAACCGCGTGCACATTCCGCTCTTCCGGCGTTGTCATCTGGCGGCGCTGGATTTCCGAGACCCGCCCCTCCGGATAGAGGATCACGACCTCAACAGCCGGCAGACCCCGGAATGCGTCAATTGCCGCCGATCCTGTATCCCCGCTGGTTGCTCCCAGAATGACCACGCGTTCACCACGGGACGCAAGCACGGCATTGAACATGCGTGCGACCAGGGAGAGCGCAAAATCCTTGAAGGCCAGCGTCGGTCCATGATGAAGCTCCAGCAGAAAAAGACCCTGATCAAGCTCCGCAAGCGGGCAACGCTCAGGACTGGCAAACCCGGCATAGGCACTCTCCACCAGCGTCCCGAGTTCCGCCGCATCAAAACCCGATCCGACAAACGGCTCCAGGACACGGCAGGCAATCCTCTCATAGGACTGCCCGCGCATCGCCCGAATTGCGGCCCCGTCAAACTGCGGCCATTTCACCGGAACATAGAGACCCCCGTCCCGGGCCAGACCCGAGAGCAGGACACCCTCAAAGTCAACGTCCGGTGCCCGCCCCCGGGTTGAGCGATAGGTCACATTCATGCCGCCCGCCCCCATCTGAGCCTGTGCAGCCAGAACCCCGTCATCAGCAACCATACGGCTGCAAGTCCAAACCAGGTGATCGCGTATTCAAGGTGGGTGTTGCGAATGCCGCTGACATCGACCGGCCATGCCGCCACCCCGTCCACATCCGGCTCACTTGTCCTGCGCACAACCAGCACCGGCTCGACGCCGAGCACTGCCGCCATCACCGGGACATCCCGTGCAAACCACAAATCACCCTCAGGATCCGGTGTAAACAGGGGATCGTGTTCATCAGGCCAGTGCACATTTCCCACAATCCGGATTGGCTCCCCCGTCACCAGCTGCACCTGCTCACTCTCTGCCCGAAACCCGAGATCGGCCAGGAGACGACGCCCTTCCGTCTCCAGCACTGCAATCACGCGATACCCGGGACCCGCTTCCTGTCTGCTGGTCAGGACCCGGACCCTCTCCCCGGTCAGCGACCCCCTCACATCAACCGCCAGATACTGATGGACATCCGGATCCGGCACCGCGGGCATGGCAACGGGCGCGGCGTCCAGCGCCCGCTCAATGTCGGTGATGATCGCGTCCTTCCACGCCAGTCGCTGCAACTGCCACAGGCCAAGACCCGTCAGGAGGGCAAAGCCCAGCACGCCGAGACAGAGTGGGAAAATCAGGTGGTATCGCCGCATCATCCCATCCGGTACCGGCCCGCACCCGTCGGGACAGAGTCTTCAGGCGGGGATCGGGATCCTAGGACCCCCAGATGTAGACAGCGAAGAAGAGGAACAGCCAGACGACATCGACAAAATGCCAGTACCAGGCCGCTGTTTCGAATCCGATATGGTCCGTTTGCGTGAAATGGCCCCTGAGAGCCCGTCCAAGGCACACGGCCAGAAAGATGGTGCCGATGATGACATGCGCACCATGAAATCCCGTTGCCATGAAGAAGGTTGCGCCATAGACATTGCCGGCGAAGCCGAAGGCGGCATGGCTGTATTCATAGGCCTGCAACAGCGTAAAAAAGCACCCGAGAACAATGGCGCCGATCAGGCCATCGATCATGTCCTTGCGGTTGTTTTCGTGCACCAGCGCATGATGCGCCCATGTGGCAAAGCACCCCGACAGCAGAAGGACAAGCGTATTCATCAGCGGCAGATGCCATGGATCAAATGTTTCGATTCCAACCGGCGGCCAGACACCCCCCGATCCCATCTCCATTGGATAGAGGGCGTGCTTGAAAAAGGTCCAGAACCATGCGGCAAAGAACATGATTTCCGACATGATGAACAGGATGAATCCATAGCGCAGCCCAATCTGGACCACCGGCGTGTGATCCCCCACATGCGATTCCCGAACGACATCGGTCCACCACGCGACCATCACATAGGCCACCACAGCCATCCCCATCAGCATCAGCCACGGGCCCTGTCCATGAAAAAACAGGACCGCGCCGAACAGCATGATAAATCCGCCCAGAGCCCCCAGGAGCGGCCACAGCGACGGATTCAGGATGTGATAGTCATGTTCTGCGTGTGCCATGATCACCTCTGCCGGTATCCATATCGTTCCCGGATTCTATACTGCATCCCATCCAAGACACAACACCAATATCAGGCCTCGGCAAGACTCCCCCGGGAACAGCAATCAACCAACGGATTCAGTCGTATCCGCCATCGAATGTTCAGCCCGGGATACCGCCCTCCGGAATCATGCCATCGCCCTGAGCAATACCGATTCCATGAGCGATGCACTTCATGCTTCTCAGCAGCGCAGGGGACATCTGCAAGCCCGTCAGCCGGCTCGCAATGCATGATCACTTCGTCATTCATCGGATCTGAATGCCAGGGAGCACCACATGGCTTTAGGAATCATTAGGAATCATTGTCCTTGACGACTTTAGCCTGCTGGAAGCCGCCCGGATCAGGTCTTCTGGCGTGGCATCAACGTGGATATCAGCATCCGGTTCAGCTTTGCTCGATTGGCGATCTGATGGCCTCGGGTGCACTTTGGGATGGTTCTTGCCCCGGATCATCTTGTTCTTCCAATCCATTGCAACTTGGAGCGCAGAGCGTTTTCAAATTCCCGTCGCTTGATGGTTTCTGCTGAAAGCAACTTGTCACTTGATTCTTCAAGCGACAAAACTTCTCAATGATCTTCAACAAGCCGATTGTTATCATCTATTCTCGGTACAAGCCAAACAATATCACCGTCATTCAGATCTTGGGACGGTTTGTCTGAAGGCCCGCCAATCGCCTCGAAGAATGGGCGATCAACAGCAACAGCAAGCTTGGTTCCCCATCGTCGTAGGGTCGGTCCTTTGACCTGAAGTTGTGGCATCAATCGTTTTGCACTGGACGAACGCCAATCCGGGCGGCGCAGTGCAGTGGGATCTGGAGGTTTTTCATCCGCATTATTAAGCAACAATTCAAAGTCCGCTTGCATCCCGTTTCCTGAAAAATAAACTGCCTGGATTTCCAGGCCAAACCATGAACTCGCGTTACCGTCGTGCGCAACAACCAAATCGACCCGACCTGCCGCCCGACCTGTGGACGGTGATCGCATGAATGGAACTTCAGTGGCCAAATATACATCCGGGAAACCAACAATCCGTGCCAGCCATGACGGCAGCAAATCACCTTCGCTGAATCGTCGTGGACAAGTGATAACCGGTGGTTGTTCACCCAGCTTGATCGAGCAGACACCACCCCGTTTGCTGCACATGGGCATATCGTGCCGAAATGGGCATGGGGGTGCCGGAGCAAGTTTCAGGGCACACCTGGCCAAACTTTGCCGCTCTTCCACAGGCAAATGTTCAAATGACCGCCCAAACCATTCAGCAATGGCATATCTGGAAATCATGCGAATAATGGTTCAGACGTTATGACCAGTTCAGCAATCCGGTTATGGTGACCGTTCTTCATTGACAGAGTGGCTGCAAAAAATTTGTGCCTCTGCACCAACTCAACAATTTCAGGAGCGGCATCGTAGGTCATCAGGAAATTTGAGTTGCTGTTCGCAAGCATTCTGAACAATGCGGCATGATCTATAATTGAATGGTTATAAAGTCGTGACCCCGCCTTCTTGCCGCCCGCTGCCGTATACGGCGGATCAATGAAAACAGCAGCGTCTCGACCCCATCCCCGCAACAAGATTGGTAAAAGCTTCATACAATCACCCTCGACGAAGGAAAGACGATCAGAATATTCACGGATTTTTGCAATGCGACTCGCCAAAGTTTCGGGATACCAGCGCGACTGGATACCCTTGCCATTTTCACCCGTTCTACAAAACGAAGGGGGATTATATACCTAAGTGCCAAGAAAGTTCCATTGACCCCTTGACATTTATAG
>JAPOSK010000154.1 GCA_026709725.1 Paracoccaceae bacterium
CGATGGCCGCCGACACCGATGGCATTGATGGTATTGAGGAGATTGCAGGCGCAATCATTGGCCCGGAGACACTGGCACGGGCACGGAGTCTGGGTCTGTCTGCACACTCCTGCCTTGAAAGAAATGATGCCCATACCTTCTTCGAGGCTCTTGGAGACCAGATCGTGACAGGCCCCACATTGACCAACGTCAATGACTTCCGCGCAATTCTCATTGCGTGATTCGCTGTGTGTGTCGGAGGGACCGGAAATGGCTGCATTCGAAGATGTTGCGCGGTGAAGACGGCAGGCTGCGTGTCAGAACCGGCATGCAACCGGACATTCATGCACATCAGCGCCGGAGGCGGCCACACCGCCTGTCCAATCGTCCTGAAACCGGAATGTCATGTATCCGGAACAGGATACATCCCGAACAGGATGGGCGGCCCGCTTGATGAGGCCAAACCGACACGCCCGGAACGGTTCATCCGACCGTAATTCGATCATGTACAACCTGTTGAAGCGAGGCAGAACATTATGACTATCATCACCGAAATCCACGCCCGTGAAATTCTTGACAGCCGGGGCAATCCGACAGTCGAGGTCGATGTCACCCTGGAGGGTGGTATCACCGGACGCGCCGCAGTCCCGTCCGGGGCCTCGACAGGCGCCCATGAAGCCGTTGAGAAGCGCGATGGTGACAGGAGCCGTTACAATGGCAAAGGTGTTCTGGATGCAGTCCAGTCCGTAAACGGCGAGATTGCCGATGCATTGGTCGGTTTCGACTCGTTTGAACAGGAGGCTGTTGATGCCGAAATGATCATGCTTGACGGCACAGAGAACAAGGAGCGTGTGGGAGCCAATGCGATCCTCGGTGTGTCGCTGGCAACAGCGAAGGCGGCCGCTCTGCACAGGCAGCAGCCCCTGTTTCGTTATGTCGGGGGTACAGCGGCACGGATTCTGCCGGTCCCCATGATGAATATCATCAACGGCGGTGAGCATGCTGACAACCCGATCGATATTCAGGAGTTCATGATCATGCCCGTTGGAGCCGCGACCGTTCGCGAGGCAATCCGGATGGGGTCGGAAGTGTTTCATGCCTTGAAATCGGAGCTTGCATCGGCAGGACTTTCAACAGGGATTGGGGATGAGGGCGGCTTTGCACCTGACCTTGCTTCCACCCGGGATGCGCTCGACTTTATCCTCAAGTCTGTTCAGAACGCGGGCTACAGACCCGGCGAGGAGATCTTTCTTGCCCTCGATTGTGCTGCAACGGAATACTATGTGGACGGTGCATATGTTCTGAGCGGAGAGGGTCAAACCCTCTCATCAGATCAGAACGCCGCATATCTTGCAAAACTTGTGGCGGACTATCCGATCATTTCCATCGAAGATGGTATGGCTGAAGATGACTGGGATGGCTGGCAGGCGCTGACAGGTTCGCTGGGTGACAGGGTGCAACTGGTCGGCGACGACCTGTTTGTGACAAATCCAAGGCGGCTGAAAGACGGGATTGCAAAGGGATGTGCCAATTCGATGTTGGTAAAAGTCAATCAAATCGGCACATTGTCCGAAACACTCAAGGCCGTCGATATGGCGCATCGCGGGCAGTATACCAATGTGATGAGCCATCGATCAGGGGAAACCGAAGACACGACGATTGCCGATCTGGCGGTGGCAACAAATTGCGGCCAGATCAAGACCGGATCACTGTCCCGGACGGATCGACTGGCGAAATACAATCAGCTGATCCGGATCGAGGAGGCTCTGGGGTTCAGTGCCGAATATGCCGGATCCAGCATTTTGCGCTGACAGTCGAACGGAATGCGATCAGCGGCAACGGGGACATGATGGATCAGGGGCCAGCAGCCGGATTTGATCATCCTGATGAGGCGGTGTTCTCAGATGCGATCCTGCAGCATCTGCAAAAGTCTCTGGGGAAGGATCAGGACCATGCAACGCATTATGACTGGCGAATGGCACTGTCGCTGGCTCTGCGTGATCTGGTGGTGGAGCGATGGTTTGCGTCAACACGTGCAACCGACAAAGCCGGTGCGAAGCGGGTCTATTACCTGTCAATGGAATTTCTTGTCGGTCGATTGAACAGGGATGTCGCGGAAAACCTTGGCATCGCCCTCACCGCTCGCAATGCCATGAAGGCGCTTGGTCAGGACTACGACACCATACTTGAGGACGAACCGGATGCCGCGCTGGGAAATGGTGGCCTTGGCCGATTGGCGGCGTGTTTTCTGGACAGTCTTTCAACCCTGGCGGTCCCGGCATATGGCTATGGTATCCGCTATGAACACGGACTTTTCGAGCAGGACTTTGACAATGGGATCCAGATTGAAAAGGCGGAAGTCTGGCTTGAACAGCGCCATGCCTGGGAGTTCGAGCGTCCGGAGGTGTCCTACCCTGTTGGCTATGGCGGGTCCGTTGCAGTCGTTGAGGGGCGGTCTGTCTGGAATCCGGCAAACACCATCATTGCCACAGCCTACGACACCCCGATTGTCGGATGGGAGGGCAGATGGGCCAACACATTGCGGCTTTGGTCGGCGCGACCGACGATCCTGTTTGATTTGGAGTGCTTCAATCGGGGTGACTATCTGGCAGCGAACGCTCCGGAGAGTCTTGCCCGCACAATTTCGCGCGTTCTCTATCCGGATGACACGACAGATCGTGGCAAGGAACTTCGGCTGCAGCAGGAATACTTCTTTACGTCAGCCTCATTGCAGGATGTGTTGAGACGCGCTGTCTCGAAGGGCAACACACTTGAAAACCTGGCTGATTTTGCCGCCATTCATCTCAATGATACGCATCCGGCGATCGCCGGACCTGAGCTCGTTCGCCTTCTGGTTGACCTGAACGGTCTGGAGATGGGGAGAGCGATCAAGATCGCCCGCAACTGTCTGACATTTACCAATCATACACTTCTGCCCGAGGCTCTGGAACGGTGGTCGCTCGATCTTTTTTCCCGCGTCCTGCCGCGTCATATCCAGATCATTGAAGACATTGAACGGGATCATGGCAACCGCAGTGGTGGCGCTGCGCGGATTGTCGAGAATGGCCAGGTCAGGATGGGTGAACTGGCGTTTGTGATGGCCCATCGGGTCAACGGCGTCTCGACGCTGCACACGAGTCTTCTCAGACAGACAGTGTTCGCGGATTTGCATCGAACATATCCCGACAGGATTGTCAACCGGACCAACGGAATCACGCCACGGCGCTGGCTTTCCTCATGCAATGCCCCGCTCCGTGATCTTGTCAATGAGACGATTGGCACGGGATGGCATGCCGATCTGGAGCATCTGGCCGCACTCCGCCCCCATGTCGGCGATGCAGCGTTCCGTGAGCGATTCCGGGCAGCCAAACGGCAGAACAAGCAACGGTTTGCCAACTGGTTCAGGGACCGCGACGGCCTCTCGATTGACCCGGATGCGATGTTTGATGTTCAGATCAAGCGCATTCACGAATACAAGCGCCAGCTCATGAACATTCTGGAGACCATTGCGCTCTGGAATGAGATCAGGGATGCGCCGAACAGCGACTGGATCCCGCGTGTCAAGATCTTTGGCGGCAAGGCGGCACCCGGATATGCCATGGCCAAGCTGATTATCCGTCTGATCAATGATGTCGCGGCGACGATCAACACCGACATGACCACGGGTGCGTTGCTGCAGGTCATCTATCCCGCGAATTACAATGTCTCCATGGCTGAATTGCTGATTCCCGCCTCGGATCTCTCTGAACAGATCTCAACAGCAGGCATGGAGGCTTCAGGCACCGGCAACATGAAACTCTCGTTGAATGGCAGCCCGACAATTGGGACGCTGGATGGCGCAAATGTCGAAATCCGGGACCATGTCGGGGCAGAAAACTTTTTTCTCTTTGGTCTGACAGCAAACGAGGCGATGGAACAGCGTCAGCTGACGGGATATGCGCACAAGGCCATCAACAGGAGCCCGCGCCTCAAACGTGTCCTCGACCAGATCGCCGGCGGCATTTTCTCGGATGGTGACAGGGACCGCTATGCCGGGCTGCTCGGAGCGCTGTACGACCATGACCATTTTCTGGTGACCTGTGATTTTGACAGCTATTTCGGGACACAGCGCACAGTCGATCACGCTTTCCGGGATTCGGATGGCTGGACCCGAATGGCTGCGCTGAACACTGCGGGCATGGGCTGGTTTTCATCCGACCGGACAATTCGGGAATATGCAGGGGACATCTGGGGCGCATCGTCACTGCTGTGAGCCCTGACCCAACACTGTCTCTGCGGGATTTTGGAACATGATATCGCTCGAAGACGCACACAGGATCGTGAACGGAACGCATCAGGATCCGTTCTCGGTGCTGGGTCTGCATGCCGTGGATGGCATTCAGACGATCCGGGTCCATGCACCCGACGCAACCGGTGTTGAGGTTCTGGATGCAAAAACGGGACGGTGCATTCTGGCCCTCAAGGCGGTCCCGGAGACACCGGGGATGTTTGTCGGGCAGGCCGGGCGGCGAAAAAAACCGTTTGCCTATCAGCTCCGGATTGCACGAAATGATGATGTCCGGATCACCGATGACCCCTACCGTTACGGAACGGTCCTGGGCGCACTGGACGAGCATCTGATCGGTGAAGGCGCGCATCTGAATCTCTGGCGCGTACTGGGTGCACATCTCATGACACATGAAGGGACCGCAGGGACCCATTTTGCAGTCTGGGCACCCAGCGCAACGCGTGTTTCCGTCGTCGGGGACTTCAATGACTGGGACGGCCGTCGCCATGTCATGCGCAAGCGGGGCCGGACGGGTGTCTGGGAGATTTTTCTCCCCGGCATCGGAGATGGTGCAGTCTACAAATACGAAATTCTTGGACCCGATGGCCATCTGCTGCCGCAAAAAGCCGACCCGTTCGGGTTCGGAGCGGAACATCCTCCAAAAACCGCATCAATCGTCCGGCGGCTGGACACGCTGGCGAAGAGTGCGGACTCCTGGAGCACAGGCAGGGCGGCACGGCAACGCATCGACCAGCCCATCTCGATCTACGAGGTGCATCTCGGCTCATGGCGCCGCGTGCCGGAAGACGGCAATCGACCGCTCTCCTATCTGGAGCATGCCGCACAGCTTGTCCCCTATGCAAAAGACATGGGGTTTACGCATATTGAGTTGATGCCTGTCTCCGAGTTTCCGTTTGATGGCTCCTGGGGATACCAGCCCGTCGGCCTGTACGCCCCCACGATTCGATACGGAACACCCGATGAGTTCCGCACACTGATTGACACGTGTCATGCGGCTGAACTCGGTGTCATTCTGGACTGGGTTCCGGGGCATTTTCCAACAGATCCGCACGGATTGGGCCGTTTTGACGGCACGGCACTCTTTGAGCATCAGGATCCCCGTGAAGGTTTTCATCCGGACTGGAATACGCTTGTCTACAACTATGGCCGCCGTGAAGTGTCGAACTACCTTATTGCAAACGCGCTCTATTGGCTGAAGGAATACCGGATCGACGCCCTGCGCGTCGATGCCGTGGCCTCAATGCTCTACCGTGATTATTCCCGAAAGGACGGCGAGTGGATTCCCAACAGGCATGGCGGGCGTGAAAATCTTGAAGCGATCACGTTTTTGCAACGCACCAACACGGCCGCATATGGCGAGAGTCCGGGCATCATGATGATTGCGGAGGAATCAACCGCATTCCCGGGCGTGAGCAAACCCGTCGAACACGGTGGTCTTGGCTTCGGCTTCAAATGGAACATGGGCTGGATGAATGACACCCTGTCCTATATGGGCGAGGATCCGGTTCACCGCAAATATCACCACACGAGGATGACCTTCGGGCTGCACTACGCCTTCTCCGAGAATTTCATCCTGCCGATCAGCCATGATGAGGTCGTGCATGGCAAGGGATCGATGCTCGACAGGATGCCCGGCGATGGGCCGGGCAAATTTGCCAATCTGAGAGCCTATTATGGTTTCATGTGGGGACACCCGGGGAAAAAATTGCTCTTCATGGGTTGCGAATTTGCCCAGGGCACCGAGTGGAATCATGATACGTCGCTCGATTGGCACCTGCTCCGCAACCCCCTGCACAAAGGCATGCAGACCCTGGTCCGCGATCTCAATCATCTCTACAGGACCACGCCCAGTCTCTATCAGCGTGACTGCAAATCCGAAGGATTCCTGTGGGTCGAGGAGGGAGCAGCCGATGAATCGATCTTCGCCTGGATTCGGCGGGGCGCGGAAGGAAGTGCGCCTGTTCTGGTCGTCTGCAACATGACGCCTGTCGAGCGGCACCGGCGGATCGGGATCCCCGCGCCGGGTTACTGGGCCGAATGCCTCAACACCGACGCGGCCATCTACGGCGGCGGTAATCGTGGCAATGCAGGGGGCGCTCAGAGCGAACCGGTCGCAGCATCGGGGTTCATGCACTCCCTCAACCTGGCCCTGCCGCCCCTGACGACGTTGCTTTTTCGCCTGGACACCGATGCGGAATGACCGTCAGCACTGCGAGATGGGGGACACGATGGACCTGAATACACTGAAACTTGCCCGGAAATCCATGGCCTTTGTGCTGGCGGGGGGTCGCGGCAGCAGACTGCACGAACTGACGGACCGGCGGGGCCAAGCCGGAATGTTTTTTGCCGGCAAGAGCCGGATCATCGATTTTCCACTGTCCAATGCCGTCAATTCCGGGATTCGGCGGATTGGCGTTGCCACCCAGTACAAGGCGCACTCGCTCATTCGACATTTGCAGCGGGGTTGGAGTTTCTTCAGGGCGGAACGCAATGAATCGCTCGATATCCTGCCGGCATCCCAGCAGATGAATGATGAAAACTGGTACAAGGGTACCGCTGATGCCGTCATGCAGAACGCCGGGATCATCCGGAGTTATGATGCGGAATACATCATCATCCTGGCCGGTGACCACATCTACAAGCAGGACTACTCGATGATGATCGCCCAGCACGTCAGCAGTGGAGCGGATGTGACAGTGGGCTGCATTGAGGTCCCGCGCATGGAGGCTTCAGGGTTTGGTGTCATGAAAGTCGATACCGGGGATCGCATCCTTGACTTCATTGAAAAACCGACGAACCCGCCCGCCATGCCCGGACACCCTGACAGGGCATTGGCAAGTATGGGAATCTATGTCTTCAGGACCGGATATCTGCTGAGCAGGCTTGAGGAGCTGGCAACAGAATCAGGCTATGGTCATGATTTCGGCCGTGATGTCATCCCGGGGATCGTTGCACACGGGACAGCCGTGGCACATCCGTTCAGCCGCTCCTGCATTCGCTCATCCGCCGAAGTCAGGGCCTATTGGCGCGACGTCGGGACAGTCGATGCCTTCTGGCAGGCGAATATTGATCTGACCGATTTCGAACCCGAACTTGATATCTATGATCGGGCATGGCCCATCTGGACATATTCGGAGCTGATGCCGCCAGCCAAGTTCATCCACAATGAGGACGGCCGACGGGGGCAGGCAATTTCCTCAATGGTATCAGGGGGATGCATCATCTCGGGATCGAGTCTGGAACGCTGTCTGCTCTTCACAGGCGTCAGAACGCACTCCTATTCGCAGCTTGAAGGGGTCGTTGCGATGCCGCATGTCGTCATCAACCGCAATGCCCGCATCAAAAATGCTGTGATTGACCGTGGTGTCGTCATTCCGGACGGGCTGGTGATCGGTGAGGATCCGGTGCTGGACGCAAAGCGGTTCCGCCGATCTGACAATGGCATCTGTCTGATTACCCAACCCATGATCGATAAACTGGGCAAATGATTTGAAAATCCTGTTCGTTGCCTCCGAATGTGCTCCGTTTGTCAAAACGGGAGGACTGGCCGATGTCATTGGTGCCCTACCCAGGGCTCTGGCTGCCGCTGGCGTCAATGTCCGGGTTCTCATTCCCGCCTACCCCGGGTTGCGGGCACTTGCGGGACGCGCCACATCTGTCATGACATTCGATGATCTCTCCGGCGGACGGGCCAGGATCCGCATTCTCCACACCGAGGGTCTTGAACTGATGCTCCTTGATGCACCCCGGCATTTTGACCGCGCCGGAACACCCTATCTGGGACCGGATGGGAAAGACTGGCCCGACAATGATCGGCGTTTTGCGGCCCTGAGCCTGGCAGCGGCCAAACTTGCGATGGAGGGTGCGGGCGGCTGGAGGCCGGACATCATCCATGTGCATGACTGGCAGACCGGACTGGTGCCGGCCTATCTCGCACAATCCGGGCGCATGACCCCGCCTGTGGTCATGACGATCCACAACATCGCGTTTCAGGGACTGTTCGATGCGTCGCGATTGCCGGAACTCAAGCTTGATCACAAACTGTTTACCCCGGAGGGGTTTGAATATCACGGCAGGATCGGCTTTCTCAAGGCCGGTCTGGCCCTGTCAGACAAAATCACAACCGTCAGCCCGAACTATGCCCGCGAATTGCTCACACCCGATTTTGGAATGGGTCTGGAGGGGTTGTTGCGTGCCCGACAGAATGACCTGACCGGCATTGTGAACGGGATCGATGATGACCTCTGGAATCCGGAAACCGACCCGAATCTTGTTCGGAACTACTCGGCACGCTCGCTGAAACGCAAGGTGGCAAACAAGCGGGAGATTGAAGCACGGTTCGGGCTGCAGCGCAGCGATGGGCCACTCTTCTGCGTCATCAGCCGTCTGACATCGCAAAAGGGAATCGATGTGCTTCTGGACTGCCTGCCCGATCTGGTTGGGCAGGGGGGGCGTCTGGCATTGCTTGGGACCGGTGAGAGTCATCTGGAAGCACGCTGTGTTGCAGCAGCGAAGCTGGATCCCGGGCGCATTGGCGTTATCATTGGGTATGATGAATCGCTCTCACACCTGTTGCAGGGGGGAAGTGACGCAATTCTGATTCCTTCACGGTTTGAACCCTGTGGCCTGACCCAGCTCTACGGGCTCCGCTATGGCACACTGCCGATCGTGTCACGGACTGGCGGACTGGCTGATACGGTCATTGATGCCAACGAGGCCGCCCTTGCCGCCGGTTGCGCCACGGGGTTTCAGTTCACTCCGGTCCATCCGACTGCCCTGGCCCCGTCAATCGCAAGGGCGTGTGCAATCTATCGGCAGGCGGATGTGTGGACCGCAATGGTGCGGCGGGCCATGCGGCATCCGGTCGGCTGGGGTCGATCCGCTAGAGCCTATCATCGCATCTACAGCAACCTGCCGGCGGCCTGATCCAGGCATGACATCGCAATGAGATCCCTGTCAATCTCGGACGGCACCTGCGAGCGCCTCGGCGCCCATCATGACGGGGGCGGTGTCAACTTTGCCGTCTTTTCAGAGAATGCGACGAAGATTGAACTGTGTCTGTTTTCGCCCGATGGCCGGAGGGAAACATCACGTTTGGCATTGCCGGAGCGATCAGGATCTGTCTGGCACGGATATGTTGAGACCCTGCCGGTGGGAACGCTCTATGGATATCGCGTGCATGGCAGCTACGCGCCTGAAGCGGGACATCGTTTCAATCCAAACAAGCTGCTGTGCGATCCCTATACCCGGTCCTATCATGGTTCCTGGTCAAGCCATCCGGCCACCTTTGGCTACAGCCCGACGTCACCGGACGGCGATTTGTCATTCAGTCGATCCGACAGCGCGCCCCATGTGCCAAAATGCGTTGTTTCGGACCCTGAAGTTCTGCGCCCTGTCTCCCGTGAACGCCAGCGGCGCGACGACAGGGATTTGATCTATGAGGCCCATGTCAAGGGCCTGACACAGATGCATCCGCGGGTCCCGGAAGCCCTTCGCGGGACATATGAAGGGCTGGTGTGCACGCCGGTTCTGGAACACCTGCAAGCGTTGGGCGTCAGGGCGATCGAACTCATGCCGGTTCACGGCTTCATCGACGATGAATTCCTCCTCGATCAGGGTCTCAGGAACTACTGGGGCTACAACACGATCGGTTATTTCGTTGCCGAGCCGCGGTATTTCGGGCCCAGGGGCCTGATGGGGTTTCGGTACATGGTCGACCGTTTCCATGATGCCGGGATCGAGGTGATACTTGATGTGGTCTACAACCACACCGCAGAAGGTGATCACCGTGGCCCGACCCTTTCCTTTCGCGGCCTTGACAACGCCTCCTACTACCGGCTTCCTGCCGGGCAGCCCCGCTATTATGTGAATGACACCGGATGCGGCAACACAGTCAATATCGCGCACCCCTATGTCCTGCGGATGGTTCTCGACAGTTTGCGCTTCTGGGTCGAGGTCATGGGAATTGACGGGTTCCGCTTCGACCTTGCCACCACTCTGGGACGCGAGGATCATGGATTTGACCCCCGGGGGGGCTTTTTTGATGCCCTGCGACAGGATCCGGTTCTGGCACGCGCACGCATGATCGCCGAACCCTGGGATATCGGCCCCGGCGGATATCAGCTGGGAGAGTTTCCGCATGAGTTCTCCGAATGGAATGACAGGTATCGCGATACAGTCCGGCGCTATTGGCGTGGCGACGCACACAGCACACAGGAGCTTGGCGCGCGACT